>JAEWEN010000017.1 GCA_023389275.1 Bacillota bacterium | reverse complement strand
GCTATTTCGGGAATTTACGACTGTGGAGTATTATATCAAATGTTAGTAGTTCTACAGAACGAGGACAGATACATTGAAGCAGTAATAATCTCAATATGGATATATTTGACCATATTTTGAGTAGCAGGGATTAGTTTATGAAAATTAAGAACAAGTCTTTTGTAGCAGATATGTCTTTGTTATTAGTTGCCTTCTTATGGGGTGGAGGATTTATAGCAACTAGATATGCACTAGAATCTATAACTCCTAACTACATTAACTTTTTTAGGTTTTTAATAGCTTTTGTAGTATTATCCCTAGTTTTTCATAAAAAAATTGGGCTGATAAATAAGGAAAGCTTAAAAGCAGGTATTATTATTGGAATATTTTTATATGTTGGGTTTATTCTTCAAACAATAGGACTTCAGTATACAACAGCAGGTAAGCAAGCATTTTTAACAGGAACAAACGTTGTAATGGTACCTTTTCTTTACTGGATGGTTAAGAAAAAAAGACCTGATAAGTATAATGTATTTGCAGCTATAATCGCTGTTTTAGGTATAGGATTTTTAAGTTTAAATGAGAATCTTACAATTAATTCAGGTGATTTATTAACTTTACTTTGCGCTATATTCTTTGCAGGTCACATAGTATCTATTGCATGTTTTGCAACTAAACATGATCCTATAGTTTTAACTATAGTTCAGTTTGGAACAGTAATGGTTTTATCTTTAGTGTCGTCTTTAATATTTGAACCTTTACCAACTATTACAGTTAAAAGTGGAATGGGAATACTTTATCTTGGTATATTTAGTACACTTATATGCTTTGCTATGCAAAATGTTGCACAAAGATATACATCTCCAGAACACACATCTATAATTCTTTGTTTAGAATCTGTTTTTGGAAGTATAATGTCTTGTTTAATATTAGGCGAAGAATTTACATTTAAAATGATTGTAGGATCAATTGCTATATTTATGGCTATTTTAACAGCAGAAACTAAATGGAATTTTTTAAAAAAGAAGGTTTAATTTAAGTTATACTGTGTTAAAATATAAGTAAAAAATTTAAGAAGGTGATTCTTTGATAATATATGCTGTTTCAGATTCAATTGGGGAAACTGCAGAACAGGTTGCTAAAGCAACAGCTTCCCAGTTTAATAACGATGTTAAAATAAAAAGGGTTTCTTATGTTAATAGTAATTTAGATGCAATAAACTTTATAGACTCAATAGAGGACACAAAAAACTGTCTTATTTTATCAACTATAGTTGTAGAAGAAACAAGGGAATTTTTAGTAAAACTTGCTATAGAAAGAGATATAGAAATAATAAATGTTTTGGGAACATGTATAAATGCAGTATCTGAAATCTCAAATGAAGTTCCTATTTTAAAGCCAGGTGCTGTTAGAAAACTTGATGAAGATTATTTTAAAAAAATAGAAGCTATGGAATTTGCTTTAAGCTTTGATGATGGAAAAAGTGATCAGGGACTTTTAAATGCAGATCTTGTTATAATAGGAGTTTCTAGAACTTCAAAAACACCTTTATCTATATATATAGCAAATAAAGGTATAAAAGTGGCGAATGTTCCATTAGTACCAGAAGTTCCAGTTCCAGAGGCGCTTTTTAAAATAAGTAGAAGAAAAATAATAGGACTTACAATTGACCCTAGAGAACTTATGGCAATAAGACATAATAGGGTAAATAGAATGGGTACAAGTTTATATCAATTAGAGTATGCTAATGCAGAAAGAATACTTCAAGAACTTGAGTATTCAGAAAAAATAATGAGAAGAATAAGATGTAAGGTTTTTGACGTTACAAGAAAAGCTATAGAAGAAACTGCATCACAAATTTTAGAGTATATTGGATATAACGAGGATGTAAAGTACTAGATTATTCATCTAGTACTTCTATTTCAAATTTATCAAAATCTATTTCTTCTATAAAATTATCTTGATTAAAAGATGTTTTTTTATATTTATTATATTCTTTAAGATTATTTTCAAGCCAATATGGCTTTTGGATATCAAGATCACGACAAATATTTTCTATACAGTATTTTAGCTGTGATTGGTATTCTATATCATCATATTCATAACTACTTTCAAGTTCAGTTATAATTTTATTATTTTTAATTATTTTCCCCCAAAGTCTAATCATTTTATCACCACCTTTATTTTTAAATCAGTATAGCAAAACTTTTAGTAAAATACTACATTGAATAAAATGTATTAAAAAGATATACTATAAAATATAAACCTATTTAAGGAGGGTTAAAAATGGAAATTAAAATATCACCACTAGCAGTGGAAAAAATAAATGAAGTAGTTAAAGATAATGACGAAACTCCAACACTTAGAATATATGTTGCATCTGTAGGATGTAGTGGAGCAAAATTCGGTCTTGCATTTGATGATGCTACAGAAGCTGATACAGTAACTACTGTAGAAGGAATTACGTTTATTACTGATAATGAACATATGCCACAATATTCAGATGGACTAAATATAGACTTCCAAGATGGAGAAAATGAAGGGTTTGTAATAACATCTCTTAATCCAGTAAGCAGTGGATGTGGAAGCTGTGGTGGCGGATGTGGTTGTAGCCACTAAGTCTTGACAAATATATTATTTTTGGTATCATATTTCTCAAGAAAAACTTAATATACACTTTGATAGGAAAGAGTAGTCAAGGTAAGTAATTTATAAGCGAGCTAATGATGGTGAAAGATTAGTATTATTTCTTGATGAAGGGAGTCCTTGAGTGAACATTTTAAGTGGGCTTATTAGCCAATTAGGGTGGAACCGCGGAAGATAACCTTTCGTCCCTTTTCATATAGGGATGGAAGGTTTTTTGTGTTTTTATACTTATTACAAGGAGGCGTTTTTTATGTCAGAAAAAGTCACAATGGATAAAATTGTTGCTTTATGTAAAGGAAGAGGATTTATATTTCCAGGTTCAGAAATATACGGTGGACTTGCTAATACATGGGATTATGGTCCTTTAGGAGTAGAATTTAAAAATAATGTTAAAAAAGCTTGGTGGAAGAAATTCATTCAAGAAAGTCCATACAATGTTGGAATAGATTGTTCTATATTAATGAATCCAGGAGTTTGGGTAGCATCAGGACATGTTGGTGGCTTTAGTGACCCTTTAATGGATTGTAAAGAGTGTAAGTCAAGATTTAGAGCAGATAAAATAATAGAAGATTTTGCAGCATCTAAAGGTGAGGAAATTGTAGGTGTTGATGGATGGTCAAATGAAGAAATGTCTAAATATATTTTAGATAATGGTATAAAATGTCCAGAATGTTCAGCACAAAATTTTACAGACATAAGACAGTTTAATCTTATGTTTAAAACTTTCCAAGGTGTAACTGAAGATGCTAAAAATGAAGTTTATTTAAGACCAGAAACAGCACAAGGTATATTTGTAAACTTTAAATCAGTTCAAAGATCTTCAAGAAAAAAATTACCATTTGGAATAGGTCAAATAGGTAAATCATTTAGAAATGAAATTACACCAGGAAACTTTACATTTAGAACAAGAGAGTTTGAACAAATGGAGCTTGAGTTTTTCTGTAAACCTGAGGAAGAATTTAAGTGGTTTGAATACTGGAGAGAATATTGTAAAAACTTCCTTTTAAATCTTGGCATTAATGAAGAAAATATAAGATTACGTGACCATGATGAAGAGGAACTTTCACACTATAGTAATGCTACAACAGATATTGAATATAAATTCCCATTTGGATGGGGAGAGCTTTGGGGGATAGCAGATAGAACTGATTATGACCTTAAAAAACACATAGAGCACTCAAAAGAGGAGCTTGTATATACAGATCCTCAAACAAATGAGAAAATAGTTCCTTACTGTATAGAGCCATCAGTTGGGGCTGATAGAGTTGCACTTGCTTTCCTAGTAGATTCATATAAAGAAGAGGAAGTAGGAGAAGGGGACACTAGAGTTGTATTAAAACTTCATCCAGCACTTGCACCTTTTAAAGCAGCAATATTACCACTTTCTAAAAAGCTTTCAGAAGAAGCTACTCAGCTTTATGCACAAATAGCTAAAAAGTTTAACGTTGATTTTGACGAAACAGGAAGTATAGGTAAAAGATATAGAAGACAAGATGAAATAGGAACACCTTTCTGTATAACATATGATTTTGACTCAAAAGAAGACAATTGTGTTACTATAAGAGATAGAGACACAATGGAACAAGTTAGAATACCAATAAGTGAAGTAACTTCATATATTGAATCAAAAATTGAATTTTAAAAGGAGTTGGGGGATAATAAAATGGACGCTTCGAGTATAGTAATTATGGAAAAAGAGGATGGCATACTCTCAAAGGAGATAGCTAGTTATAATCTTGAAAAGGGACATAATCTTGTTTTTAAGATTTTTATGGAAAACAATATTTTAAATCTATTTTTAACAATTGATAAAGAAGAAGTCAGTGATGAGGAATTTGAATTTATATATGAAGAATATAATTTTAAATTCTTTGAGGAAAGAGATTTTGATATTGAAGAAATAGATGGATATTACAATCCTATATGGGTTATAAAAATTCCTTTCTTAGGAGATCACAGTGATACAGAATCCATAGTTAACGAAGTTATAAGTTATCACATCCAGGAATTAGACAGAATATATAATAGCTTTAATTAAAAAACATGCACTAGGAAACTAGTGCATGTTTTTAGTATATTTTTATTATAACTTTAAATATATTTTTAGATTCTATATTATAGTTTCTAATTTTTAAATTTTTTGAAGTAAAGTCTTTAGCTCTTGTATCTTTATTGAAAAATTGTCTTTGATTGTCTAAGGACAAAAGTTTTAAATAAAGCCACATATTTCTTTTAAGATATGAATCACTAGAGCTAGAAATTTTTTTATATCCAGGATTTATAATTTCAATAGAGTCTTTTTTTACATACACTTCTATACAGTTGTTTATTGAAAAATAATCTCTGTGTACAACAGAATTTCCAAGTAAATCTTCAACCATTTCTATAGGAATATTTTCATTTTTACATTTGCTTATAGTGTCACAGGCAAATCTTAACATTTTTAAAATATTTCCTTGAGATACAAAGGTTCTTTGCATAGATTTATTATTATGATTGTGAATTCTTATTATACTATGTGGTAAATACTTTTGAGGATAGTCAGAAAACAGTAATATACCTCCATAAGTAGGTACATAAGTAGAAGAATCTAAATCCTTTGAAACAATTCCAAGACCTTCTAATATAGAATAATCTATATTTCCAACAACGTTAAAATTTTTAAGGTATTCTTTAATATAATTTATATTTAATTCTTCAATAGATGAAAGACTAACAGGTATAGTTTCATATGGAAGTAGTCCATATTCATGTATCATAGAAGCTATTTCATCTTTTCTCATTATATCTGTAGTAGTTCCACGCCTTATATAAAAGGCACCACTTTCCCTCATTTGATGAGGCCTTTGATTAGTATTATATATTGTAATTACTGCAACTGATAAATTATCAATTTTTATAGTTTCTACCTTTATAGGAACAGGAGGATCAACTCTTGATGCTACTATTTGTTGAAGCTTTTCTTCTTTAAAATCACCAGGATCTATTCCTACAATTTCTCTTTTTTTATCTTCTATACCAAATATTAAGTATCCTCTACCTTCTCTTGTATTTGCAATAGCAGAAATATCCTTTGCAAATTCCTTTTTAGAACTTTCGTTTTCCAGACATAGCTTTAGCTTAAAGTCGACTTTAGAATTTTCTCCTTTAGAAATCAAGTAAAGAAGTTTTTGTTTATTCATTATGTTTCACCTATTTTTTAAAATTTAAACTATGAATATAATTATACCTAATTAGTATAATATTTACCAATCATATTAAATTATATGATTTAAATTTTTAAAATAGAAACTAATAAGGTTACATTGAAACAGAGGTGATTTTTTGCTACAATTAGTTTGATAGTTTAACTTGAATAACTAGTTAATACCCATGAAAGGGGTAATGTAGATGTATATTAGAGATAATATTATGGTATGTGTAACCCAGCAAAAAACTTGTGAAAGATTAATAAATAAAGGTGCAAAACTTAAAGAAGGATTAGATGGAGAGCTTTATGTTATTCATGTTGTAAAAGAAGGGGACAACTTCCTATACAATGACAAGGAACCAGATGCGCTTCAATATCTTTTTAATATATCAAAAGAGGCAGGAGCAGATTTAACTGTTTTAAGATCACCAAATGTTGTAGAAACATTAAAAGAATTTGCAAGAGATAGAGCTATAGGACATATTGTTTTAGGAGAGCCGCCTAAAACAGGAAAAGATTGTGTTGTTGATCAGTTAATGAAAGGGCTTTCTAAAGCTAGATTTCATATAGTTCCAGCTGAATAAGTGTAAAAATATAAAAGGCAGGTATGCCTTTTTTTATTTTGTAATAAAATCTCATCTTTAATAGTATTAATAATAAAAAGATATACTAAAAGGAGTGATAGAAGATGAGTATTGATAAAATAAAAAAGGTTACAAATCTTGCAAATGAACTTGTTAAATCTTCAAGAGGAGATATTATATATATAAGTAACTGTGCAGAGGCTAAGGGGCACCTTGACGATGGAATAAAGTTTCTAGATCTTTCAGAAGTTGAATATATAAATTCAGATATATTAAAAGAAATAATAAATCAAATTGTTGAGCAAAACAGTAATCTTGAAATAATACTTTTAGATAATTTATCTAAAATAATAAAAGAAGATGAAATAAGTGGATTTGTAGATGAAGTAGATGAATTTTCAAATAAAAATAATATAAAAATATTATTTGGACTAGATAGAGAAAGTAAAAAGGTAATTAGTAGTTTAGATATTGAAAAAATTGACTAGAATATAAATAGGATACAACAATATAAAATTTTCTACGGCTGGAAAAGTTTTAAAGAAAGAGGCTTTCAGCCTTTTTCTTTTTTTGACTACTTGACAATGCAAAGTAGTGTGGTAATATAATACTAAGCTACTATACATTACAAGGTAGGTGAGGAAATGAGTATATCATCACAAATGTTAAAAGGGATTTTAGAAGGATGTATTTTAAAAATTATAAGTACTAAAGAAACATATGGGTATGAAATATGTGAAAGCTTAATATTATATGGATTTGAAAATATATCAGAGGGAAGTGTTTATCCTATATTATTAAGACTTCAGAAAAAAGGATTAATAACCTATAAATCAGAAAAATCTCCATATGGCCCTATAAGAAAATATTATTACATAACAAAAGATGGTGAAAGTTATTTAAATGATTTTTTAAGTGATTGGGAAAAAGTGGGGAAGTGCGTTAATAAGGTAATAAGAGGTGTTTAAATGATTTATGCAATAAAACTTAAAAATTCAAGGAAAAAGCAAATTGAATGTTTAAATACTAAGGAAAAATATTTATTTTATGAAATAGTAAATGAAATATACTCATATCCAATGAGCTTTAAAGAGAAAGAAATTTTGCTTCAAGATATATTAGATATGCTTATTGAAAATCAGAACCAAGGAAGAAGTGTAGAATTTATAGTAGGAGAAGATTATAGGATTTTTTGTAGAGATATTTTTGAAAATTTTTATGAAAATAATTTAAAGTTATTTTCATTTATAAGTATTGCTAAAAGAACTTTAATTAGCTTTTTTATAATAAGCTTAATAGTTTTTATATTTAGTGGAGAATTAAAAGGGAATATAGGCAGTTTGTTCGGAATGTTTATTATTGCAAATATAGCTGGATTTAGCAAAGAATGGGGAATTTTACTTCCAAAGTTTAATATGAAAAATATAAAATGCAATTTATATGATTATTTAACTATAAATAAAAATAAAAAAACCGCAATTGTAATTTTTACTCTATATCTTTTAGGACTTTCCTTAATAAATTTATTTGATTTATCTCAAATAAATTTTAATACTAGGTTAATATACTTATTGTTAATTGTTTTATTTTTCTTCTTAATGTTAATAGAAGTTAGACTAAGAAAAAATATAAAAATAATAAACAAAAATTAGAAGAAGAAACAATAAAGCAAAGCGTAGAAAGTATAAAATCTATGAAAGGCTATTTAATAGGTTAATGATAATTAAAGGACAAAATTCTTCTTATATTATAAATGCAGTGATTCAATTTATAATAGCAATAAAAATGCCAGTTGCTTTATGTATATATTTAATAACTACATCAGTTTTTTAAATTATTGAAGATATAGTAATAAAATTACTTATTATGAAAAATGTTATAGTTATATAAAAGAAATGGAGATTATCCATTTCTTTTATGCCTTATAATCTACACATACACGAGATTCATAAACTTGTTTTATAAACTGTCCACATTCAACATGTTTTGGGTGGATTTGGTATGAATTTAAATCATCAAGAGTTTTAAATTCACTAACTAGAATAACATCATAGTTGTTAGAGTTATCTGTACAATCTATACCAACTTCAATTGATATAATCTCTTTTATTTCTCCTTTTAATGATTCAAGCATTTCTTTGATTTTTAAAGCATTTTCTGCTTTAGTTAATCCTAGAGCTTCATTTTTAAGTTTCCACATTACCATATGCTTTATCAAAATATCACCTTCTTTTCGTTGTTTAATAATATTTTACAATATAACACCTAATTTTCAAATTATTTTATTTTAATTAGGTTTGAATAAATAAAGCTTTAAATATATAATTAATTTTGTTAAATACTTAGGTAGAAGGGAGAATTTACTTTGAATAAAAATATTTGTGATAAAATAAAATTTGTTCTTTGGGGAATTTCAGGAAGAATTAAAGAAAATATAGACTTTATAAAAGAAGTTAGATTTATATTTAAAACTGGACTTAAAAACTTTGAAGGCGAATACAATGTAGAAAAAAATACAATTTTATTTAATGGAAAAGAAGAGACTTTAGATATAGATGCTCTTCCAGATTATATAGCAAAAGAGGCTCTAAATTATGAGTCTTTAGATTTTATAGTTGAAGAAAGAGGATATGCTACAGTAATTACTGCAAACTCTAAGGAAGTTAAAACTAAGAAAGTAGAAAGTATTAAGAAAAAAGAAGATAAAAATTCAACATCAAAGGTTTTAAAAAGAAATTATCTTATAAAAGTAGGGGAAGCAGATGAGCTTTTAAAAGAAATTGGTGTTCTTACTAAAGAAGGTAAAATCAAAAATGATATGATTAGAAAATATAATCAAATTGATCACTTTGTAGAACTTGTGGATAGTATGATTGATGAGGTGTCTAAAGAAACAGATACAGTAACTATTTTAGATTGCGGATGTGGAAAATCATACTTAACATTTGTTTTAAATTATTATATAAAAGAAAAGAAAAAGAAAAATTGTTATTTTATAGGCGTAGATAGATCAGAAGAGGTAATAAATTCTTCAAAGGCTATAGCAAAAAAATTAGGTTATAAAAATATGGAGTTTATAGCAGATGATATAAACTTTTATAAACCAGATAGAAATATAGATATTGTTTTAAGTCTACATGCTTGTGATACAGCAACAGACATGGCACTAGGTCTTGGAGTTCGTTTAAATGCTAAGGCTATAATGTGTGTACCTTGTTGTCATAAAGAGCTTTTAACTCAAATTAAATCGGAAGAACTAGATGGTATATTAAAACATGGAATATTTAAAGCGAGATTCTGTGATGTTTTAACAGATAGTATAAGAACTTTACTTCTTGAAAGTAAAGGTTATAAAGTTTCAGCAATAGAGTATATATCTCCACTTGAAACACCTAAAAATATTTTAATTAGAGCTTATAAACAATCAGATAAAAATGATAAGGCTTATGAAGAGTATTTAAAAATAAGGAATATGTTTAATATATATCCTTCTTTAGAAATGTATATTGATGCTATATATGAGTAAAATAAAAAGGCAATGTTGCCTTTTTATTTTATATTATTTATACCTAGTGGGGGTATGTTGACGTGTGGATATATTTGTAATATAATTTTTCTATACTTTATAAAAAGGATGGGATATTTATGAAGGTTATAATTATAGGTGGAGTTGCAGGAGGCGCTAGTGCTGCTGCAAGACTTAGAAGACTTAATGAAAATGTAGAAATAGTTATGTTTGAAAAGGGAGATTACATATCATTTGCAAATTGTGGATTGCCTTATTATATAGGTGAGGTTATAGAAGAAAGAGAAAAACTTTTAGTTCAAACTCCTCTTTCAATGAAAAAAAGATTTAATATTGATGTTAGAGTAAATAGTGAAGTTATAAATATAGATAGTAAAAATAAGGTGGTAGAAGTTTTAAATAATGGAGAAGTATACAGTGAAAATTATGATTATATAATTTTATCACCTGGTGCAGACCCTATAATTCCTAAAATATCTACAAATATTGATGATAGAATTTTTACAGTTAGAAATGTTGAAGATGTTGATAATATAAAAAGTGCTATTGAAAATATAAAGCCTAAAACAGTAGCTATTGTAGGTGCTGGTTTTATAGGAATAGAAATGGCAGAAAATCTTTTGAACTTAGGACTTGAAACAACTATTATACAAGGATCAGATCAAATTATGAATCCATTTGATAAAGAAATGGCATTTATGATTCAAGAAAAAATGGAGAAAAAAGGTATAAAATTTATTTTAAATGAAAAGGTTGATGAAATTAAAGGCGAAGAAAAATTATATATTAAATTAAAAAGCGAAACCATAAATCCAGATATGATTATATTAGCTATAGGTGTTAAACCTTGTGTAGAGATTGCTAAAAAAGCAGGAATCAAAATAGGGGAAAAAGGTGGAATACTAGTAGATGAAACTTTAAAAACTTCTAATAAGTACATATATGCTGTTGGAGATGCTATAGAAGTTAATAATGAAATTACAAATGAAAAATCTATAATTCCACTAGCAGGACCTGCAAATAAACAAGGAAGAATAGTAGCTGAAAATATTTTAGGAGGAAACAAAAAATATAAATCAACTCTTGGTACATCTGTTATAAAAGTATTTGATTTAGTTGCAGCATCAACAGGTTGTAATGAGAAAGCCCTTGAAAAAAGCGGTATAGAATATGAAAAATCCTATACTCACTCAGCATCACATGCTACATATTATCCAGGTTCAAAACCTATGTGTATTAAGCTTTTATTTGAAAAGAAAACAGGGAAAATACTTGGAGCACAAATAGTTGGGTACAAAGGTGTAGAAAAAAGATTAGATGTTATAGCAACTTCTATAAAAGCTAATTTAACAACTTGGGATCTTCAAGAGCTTGAGCTTTCGTATGCACCACCATTTTCATCTGCAAAGGATCCTGTTAATATGGCAGGATATGTTGCTGGTAATATCTTAGAAGGAAAAGTTAAAATAAAACATTGGGATAGTGTAGATTTAAATGATTATTTAATTTTAGATGTTAGAAATAAAAAGGAGCTAGAAAGTGGATATATAGAATCATCTATTAATATATCTGTAGATGAATTAAGGGAAAAGCTTAATTTAATCCCTAAAAATAAAAAAATATTAGTTTATTGTAAAGTAGGTTTAAGAGGTTATATTGCATGTAGAATTTTAAGTCAAAACGGATTTGAATGTTATAACTTAAGTGGTGGATATGATATTTATAAATATTTTAAATGTGCTAATATGATTCCAAAATACAATAATATATTAGATGATATAGCTATAGATAAATTTTAAGACTACCTTTTGGTAGTCTTAAAATATTTTATCGTATAAAGTAGTAATAACTTCAAAAACTATGAATATAACAAATAGCCATTGAAGATATGAAACTTTTTTAGCTCTTGAAAGATCAGAAAAAGTTTCAATAACATCTAATAAAACCTCGGATTTATGACGAATAACATCATATCTATCTTCAAGCTCAAAAAGATCAGATGCTTTTATAAAAAGTTTTTGTGCATTTTCATTTTCCCATGTAATATCAGGCTTTTCTAAAAGTGTAATATAAGATAAAGTATAATATTTGTGTCTTAAAACTCTTGCTGATAATTTAGACAATGAATCGTCTTTAATTTTGTAAGCTCCTTTATCAAGAAGCTCTATAATTTTTTCCATATCATCACTTAAAACATCAATATCGTTTTCTATTTTTTCAAGGGCTATTGATTTTGCAATAACAGTTGAAAGAATTGATAGATCATAATCTCTTAACTCATTTGTTACAAATGAATTGTATGTAAGAGATACATTAGAAGATTTATCAATTATAACGTCAAAATCCTCTGAGTAAACACTATAGGTTACTATATTTTTATCAAGTTTATTTAAATACTTTATAAGAATTGTCATTTCTTCATTTGTCATGTTAAATGTAACTATACTTCCAAAGTGAAATATATAAGCCTTCTTATTATTAGAGTTTTCTAGAATTTTTTCAAGCATAAATGACTCTAAAATTAAAGGCTCTTCCCATTTAAATTTTTTATTAATATTAAAGTCATATGATATAAGGGGAAGTGATATTTCCTTTGCAACAAAGCTAGCTTTTAAAGAGTATTTTTCCATATTTACCTCCTTAAATAAAAATAGGATATATATTAAGTATATATCCTTTTAAATAAATTACTCAACCTTATCTAAATTTTCTTCTGTTATTAAAGAGCGTTGAGTACGAGCAATTTCTTTAATTCTAGAAGGTGTTGCAGGATTTGTTATAAGTTTTCCAAATAATCTAAGAGCTTCAGTATTGTTACCTGTTTTTCTTGCAAGTTCTCCTAGAAGATATTGTATTGTATTATTGTCCATTCCCATAATAGGAGGATCTTCCTTATTAAAAGCTTCAGAAAATCCATTATAAGCATTTTGTATAAATATAGATTCATTTTCTTCATCTTTTAAAAGTCTATAAAGCCATGCTATTTTAATACAAGTATAAGCTTTTTCACTTTCTTTAGCTTCTTTTACTATTGAGCTTAGCAAAGCAAGTTTTAATCTTTCTATACCTATATCAACAGTATATATATCAGGATAAACTCTTGGCTTATAAGATGAAGTTATTTTAGTTACTATTGCTTTAATTTGATCAGGATAAAGTTTTTTTTCAAATAGCTTTGCCATAGCAGCATAACCACATTTGTTACATAAAACAACATCATATATAATAGGATTTATAGGTTCGCAGTTTTGAAAAAGGTCACTATCCTTAGATGTAATTCTTATTTTACCAATTTTGGGAGTTTTGTTTTTAAAGTTATTTTTGCAACATGGGCAAGTATAGTTTTTATCATATAAATAATCTTCATAATTAATATCTTTATGCATTAAGATTCACCTTCCTAGCGCGTTAAGTGTTTTTGTTTTTTTCTATGCTATATATATAGGCTAGTATCTCAGCAACTATTTCATAAAGTTCCTCTGGAATGTTTTCTCCTACAGGAACATTAGACAATGTAGAAACTAACTCTTCATTTTCAACAATTGGAACATCAGACTCTATTGCAGTGTCTATTATTCTTTCTGCAAATTCACCAAAGCCCATAGCAGTTACTATTGGGGAAGACAAACCTTTATTGTATTTAAGTGCAGCAGCTTTTTTTCTTTTCATACTTTCACATCCAAATCAAAATAAGTATCATCATTAAAAAAGTTGGAAAGCGATAAAATATCAAGTTTTTCATTAAGTGAATCTATTTTTATATTACAGTCACTGTATCCAATATTTGAGAGATTATTTTTTAGTATATTAATTGTTTTTATAAAATCATTAATATACTTTTTATTAACATTTAAGTTTATATTAATAGTTTTAAAGTTTTTAGAAACACATCCTTCAACTAACCCTATTTTTTCATTTTCAACAGATATATAAATTTTTACATCATTTATATCAATATATCCATTAGAATATTTGTTTTTGATTATAATATTATTTTTATATAAATTATCACTTAATTTAAAATTAAAATTTAGTATAGAATAATTGTTGTACATATACTTATTAATATCAACATTTTCCATTACAGAGTTTAAAAATTGAAATGGTAATTTAGAAATAGATTCTGGAAAATCTTTAATATTATTTAAAATAGAATTAATAGAAGAAAACTTTAATTCTGCACTATCCTTAGAACTTTGTGTTATGTTAAGAGAATTTAATAACATTTTTTCAATAGGATTTGTATTTTCCTGCTTTATATTTATAAGTTTGTTAAGGTTTCCACTAGCTAATTCTTTAAGAACAATAAACTCAGATGATTTTTCATTTAATAAAGGATTCTTAGTTATTTCCTTACAAATGCTTAAAAAATCTTTTTCACTAGATAAATTTAATTTATTAGTTAATTGAGGATTTTCACTAAGAGCAAGTAAAGTTTTTTGAATCACATCTTTATTAACAGTAAATCCAGTATTATTTTTAATATTTAATGCAATCTTATCTAAGTTAAGAGCATTATTAAAAGTACTACCATCTTTGTTAAGGTTTCCACTTACTAATTCTTTAAGAACAATAAACTCAGATGATTTTTCATTTAATAAAGGATTTTTAGTTATTTCCCTACAAATGCTTAAAAAATCTTTTTCACTAGATAAATTTAATTTATTAGCTAATTGAGGATTTTTACTAAGAGCAAGTAAAGTTTTTTGAATTACATCTTTACTAACAGTATATCCAGTATTATTTTTAATTGTTAATTCAATCTTGTCTAAGTCAGAGCTATTATTTAAAATTCTATTGAAATTTATTAAATTTTCTTGTATATTATTTTCTATATTTGTAATAAAATTATTTAAAGTAAAAGGGTTTTTTATAAAATCATTTACTTTTAAAATATTATTTAAAGTAGGAGGAATATTATTCTCCTTTAAAAAAGTTAAAAAATCTAAATTAATATTTTTAAAATTATTTAGTATAGATTTTATGCTTTGAAACTCTTTGCTATTTTCAGTTAAGGTTTTTCCAGTTAAATTTTTTATAATATCTAATAGTTCCTTATCATTTAAAGAAGTTAAATCCCTTAAAAAATTATAGTTTTTGTTAATATCTAGTATAGTTTCATCTTTAGCGGGTATATTAAATTTAATTAGTTTTGATATAATCTCTTCTCCTTGTGATTTAGAAATATTTAATTTTTCTAAAATACTATCAATATTAGTGTTTTTAGCTTGTTTTCCACTGTCTTTAAGAACTTCTAGTAAAATTTCCTGAGCATGAAACTCCTTTACACGAAATTTATAATTTGTATTTTCTTCTATACCTTCTTTAAATAGAAAAATACAAGGCAAAATAGAACCGTTTGGGAGTCTCACAACGCCTTTGTTGTCTAAAAGAGAAATAACTTTAGCATTTACAATACTTCCTTTAGTAATTTCACTTTTTTCGCCTTTAAAATTTAAAATTTGGCTAATATTTTTTATATGCATAGCAATCACCTATTAAATTATCGACTAAATTATTATAAAATAAATACAGTACATAATAGAATTAGGATGTGATTAAATGAAAGTATATGGTATTTCCGATTTACATCTGTCATTTGAGAGTAATAAGCCAATGGGAATATTCGGAAAAGCTTGGGAAGAACATCATGAAAAAATTAAAGAAAACTGGATTAATAAAATATCAGATGATGATTTAGTTCTAATAGCAGGAGATATTTCCTGGGGCATGAAATTAAATGAAGCTTTAAAGGATATAGAGTATATACATAATATGCCGGGAAAAAAAGTTATTATTAAGGGAAATCATGATTATTGGTGGTCATCTATTAGTAAAATTAATTCTTTATATGATGACATATATTTTATACAAAATACTCATTATAAATTTGATGATTATGCTATATGTGGTACTAGAGGTTGGATAGCTCTAGACGGGGAAGAACATAATGAGGCGGTTTATAAAAGAGAGCTTTTAAGACTAGAAATGTCTATTCAAAGTGCTATAAAAGAAGGAATAAATAAAATAATAGTTATGATGCATTATCCACCTTTAACAAAGTATACTAGATGTAGAGAATTTTTAGATATATTAAGTAAGTATAAAGTAGAAAAGGTTATATATGGTCATATACATAGCTCTTCAGAAAATATATGTTTTAATGGAATTTATAATGATATAGAGTATATATGTACATCAGCAGATATTATAAATTTTGATCCTGTAAGGATATTATAATCATATTAGTACATACTATTTTAAAGAGGAAGTGATAATATGAAATATACTACTTTTAATGTACCTTCTATGCACAGTGAAGCATCAGCAAACTTAATTGAAAGTGCTGTTAATAATGTAAGTGGCGTAAAAAACATTAATACAAATTATGAAACAGGTGTAGTAGAAGTTTTATGTGAAAATAATAATACAATAAATAGTGTATCAAGTAAAATTAAGTCCTTAGGATACGACATAAATTAAAATAAAAAGATGTTAAACTTAGTTGTTAACATCTTTTTGTTTTGTTTATATTTTCAATTATTTACTTTAATCTATAAAAAATGCAAAAAATGTTTGACACCTATAATCCCTACTGATATAATGGGTTTAAATTAAATGGTAATAATTCCTATTGATTTAATAGGGTTAGATTATATAGATGTTTTGAATCTTATCAAGAGAGGTGGAGGGACTGGCCCTATGAAACCCAGCAACCAAAATTGTTTTAAGGTGCTAATTCCAGAGGGCTTGAGCCTTGAAGATAAGGAAGGAGAAGTTTACCTTCTTGCTTTCTGCAAGAAGGTTTTTTAAAGAGAATAAAAGCTGTTGTAAAGTGTATGTATATAATAGCTGAATAATAAAACCTAGTAAATACATAGATTTAATAATAAAGTCGAGGAGGGGGAAAATGGATAAAAAAACGTCTGAAAATGTAGTTTGGCATATTGAAAGTGTAGAAAGACAAGATAGAGAAAATCTTTTGAAACAAAAAGGAATAGTTCTTTGGTTTACAGGTCTTTCAGGATCTGGAAAATCTACTATAGCAAATGCTGTTCAAAAGAAACTTTATGATATTGGAAAACTTACTTACCTTTTAGATGGAGATAACTTAAGACATGGATTAAATGGAGATTTAGGATTTTCAGATAGTGATAGAAATGAAAATATAAGAAGAGTAGGGGAAGTAGCAAAGCTTTTTGTAGATTCAGGAATTATAACTCTTTGTACATTTGTTTCTCCATTTGAAAAAGATAGACAAAAAGTTAGAGAGCTTTTAGGTAAAGATTTTATAGAAGTATTTATAGATTGTCCTTTGAATATTTGTGAAAGTAGAGATCCTAAAGATCTTTATAAAAAAGCTAGAGAGCAAGGAATTAAAAACTTTACAGGAATACATTCACCATATGAAATACCAACGAATCCAGAGATTGTATTAAAAACAGGTGAGAAAAATATAGAAGAATGTACAGAAATAATTTTAACATATTTGAATCAAGGTTAGGTGATTTTATGGAACTTAAAATAGAAACTATTGAATCAGATGTTTTAGTAATTGGAGGAGGAACAGCAGGATGTTTTGCAGCTCTTACAATTGAAGAAAACAGTGATTTAAAAGTATTAGTAGTAGAGAAAGCAAATATAAAAAGAAGTGGATGTCTTGCAGCAGGTGTTAATGCATTAAATGCATACATAAATGAAGGGGAAACTGTAGATTCATTTGTAGAATATGTAAAAAATGAATTTGATGGAATTGTTAGAGAAGATTTAGTTTATACAATAGCTAAAAGATTAAACTCTGTAACAAAAAAATTAGAAGATTTAGGACTTCCAATACTAAAAGATGAAAATGGCAAATATGCATCTAGAGGTAAAAGAAGTATAAAGATAAATGGAGAAAATATAAAACCAATACTTTCAAAAGCTATTTCTAATAAAAATAATATTAATATTTTAAATAATGTAAATATTGTGGACTATATTGTTAAAGATAACTCTGTAATAGGCGCTTATGGTTTTTCAACTAGAGAAAATATATTTTATGTAATTAAATCTAGAAAAACTATATGTGCAACAGGGGGAGCAGCAGGTATTTATAAACCTAATAATCCAGGGTTTTCAAGACATAAAATGTGGTACAGCCCATTTAATACAGGTGCTGGATATGCAATGGGAATAAGAGCAGGTGCAGAAATGACATCTTTTGAAATGAGATTTATTGCACTAAGATGTAAAGATACTATTGCACCAACAGGAACTGTTGCACAGGGGGTAAAGGTTCCACAGGTAAATTCTAAAGGTGAAAAATATGTATCTAATTATAAGTCTCCTAAAACATCTACAAGATTATATGCAACTTTAGTTGAAAATAAAGAGGGAAGAGGACCTTGTTTTTTAAAAACAAAGGGCATAACACAAAGTGAAGAGGATCAACTTTTTAAAGCATATTTAAATATGGCTCCAGCACAAACATTAAAATGGCTTGAAAAAAATAGTGGACCATTAAGTGAGAATATAGAAATTGAGGGAACAGAACCTTATATAGTTGGAGGGCATACATCAAGTGGATATTGGATTGATGAAAACAGAAAAACTACACTAAAAAATTTATATGCTGTAGGAGATGTTGCAGGAGGGAGTCCTAAAAAATATGTAACAGGATGTTTTGCAGAAGGAGAAATAGCAGCACTTTCTATTATAAATAATATAAAAAATAGTAGGTTTGAAAATATAAGTGAAGATGAAATAAATAATAAAAAGTGTGAACTTGAAAGATACTTTGAAAATAAGTCTAGCTTTTATTCTTTAGACTCTATAGAAGAGGCTATGCAAAAGGTTATGGATGAATATGCAGGTGGAATTAAAACAGGTTATGCCTATAGTGAATCAAAACTTAATATAGCTTTAGATAAAATAAATGAAATAGAAAAGCTATCTAAAGGTATAGGTATTAATAATATGCATGAATTATTATTTATAAATGAAATATTGGACAGGCTATGTATATGTAAAGTTTTAATACATCACCTTAAAGCTAGAAAAGAAACTAGATGGAGATGTTATCAAGAAAATCTTGATTATCCTTATATTGATAATGAAAAATTTAAAAAATATATAAATTCAAAGTATGAAAATGGACAAGTGAACATAATAACTAGAGATTTAGTTAGGAAGGAAGAAAAGTATGAGCATTAAGATAAATAAAGAAAAATGCATATCATGTGGTAAATGTCTTAGAGTTTGTCCAGGAAGTCTTATATATAAGGATGAAGATGGAAAGTCTTTTATAAAATATGAAAAAGACTGTTGGGGATGTACTGCTTGCCTTAAAGAATGTCCAGCAGGTGCAATTATGTATTATCTTGGGATAGATATAGGAGGGCTTGGAGGATATTTATATATTGAAGAGGATAATGAGAATTTAAATTGGCATATTGTTGATAATAAAGGAATTGAAAAAATTATAACAGTTAATAAAAAAGAATCAAATAAATATTAGGAGGCATAAATTGAAGGTTAAAAATATATTTATATACTTAATTTTGATTTTAGCTTTAGTAATAAGTTCTGGATGTTCTTCTAAAAATGAAAATGATTCTGATTTAAGGATTGGTTTTTTTTCTAATATAACACATTCCCAAGCACTATATGGAAAAAATCAAGGAATTTTTCAAAAAGAAATACCAGATAAGAATATTCAGTGGAAGCAATTTAGTGCAGGATCTGCTGAAATGGAGGCATTACTTGCAGGTGAAATAGATATAGCATATATAGGGCCAGGACCTTCGATAAATGGATATGCAAGGTCAAATGGAGAGATTCAAGTAATTTCAGGAGCTTCACATGCAGGTGCAATATTACTTTCAAGAAAAGATTTAAAAATAAATAATATAAGTGAATTAGATGGGAAAAAAATAGCTATACCTCAATATGGCAATACTCAGGACTTAGCTTTAAGAGCTCTTTTAAAAGAAAATAATCTTAAAGACTCTTCAAAGGGAGGTACAGTTGAAATTTATCAAGCTGAAAACTCTGATATTAAAACATTACTTGATAATAGTCAAATAGATTTAGCACTTGTACCAGAGCCTTGGGGAGCAAGACTTGTTAAAGAAGTTAATGCTAATGTAGTTCTTGATTACAATGAGGTTTGGAGAGAGGGAAAATATCCAACTGCTATTGTTGTTGCAAGAAAGGAATTTTTAGAAAAACATCCTGAAATAGTAGAAAAATTTATAAAAACTCACATAAGTATAACTAATTATATAAACGAAAATAAAGAAAGTGCTAAAGAGATTATAAATAATGAGCTGGAAGTTCTTACTAAAAAACCTCTTCCTAAGGATGTTTTAGATAATGCATTTAAAAGACTTGTTATAACAACTGATCCAGAAAAAAAAGCAATAGAAGAAATGGTAGATTTATCTGTTAAAGCAGGCTTTTTAAGAGACAAGCCAGACTTAAAAGATTTATTTAAAACAGGTTCTAAATAAGAAAAATAGCTAGTAAAGAGGTGATATTATTGAGTCTAAAAGTAGAGAGAGTAGGTAAAAAATTTGTAACAAAACATAAAAGTACACAAACATTAGATGATGTTAACCTTTCATTTGAAAAAGGAGAGTTCATATGTCTTTTAGGTCCATCTGGTTGTGGAAAATCTACTCTTTTAAATATAATTGCAGGTCTTGAAAAGCCTAGTGAAGGTAAGATTTATTTAAATAACAAAGAAATAAATGGTGTTGGAGTAGACAGAGCAGTTATGTTTCAAGAATCAGCCTTATTTCCTTGGCTTAGGGTTATAGATAATGTTGAGTTTGGAATGAAAATAGCTGGTGTGCCTAAGGAAGAAAGAAGAGAAAAAGCCCTTCATTATCTTAAAATGGTTCACTTAACAAAGTTTCAAAACTCATTTATACATGAATTATCTGGAGGAATGAGGCAAAGAGTTGCACTGGCTAGAGCTTTAACCTTAGATTCAGAGGTTTTATTAATGGATGAGCCTTTTGCAGCATTAGATAGTCAAACCAAAAGTATGCTTCAATTAGAGCTACAAAAGGTTTGGTGGGAAACTAAAAAAACCATTATTTTTGTAACACATAGTGTAGAGGAAGCAGTTCTTCTTGGAAGTCGCGTTATTGTTATGGCTGCAAATCCAGGAAGAGTTAAAAGAGATTTTAAAATAGAACTTGGAAGACCTAGAAGGCTTGAAAGTGTAGATTTAACATATGTTGCCTCTGAGGTTATGAAAGAACTTAAAGAGGAGGTTGAAAAGGTTGCAAAATCTGAGTATGACAACGATTGGGATATTAAAAAAGATAGCGTTTTATATTCTATTGATAATGACATGGGAGCTGGCCTATAAAATAGGTGTAGAAGTACTTGAGGTGTGGAAGCCATATGCTTTTCCATCACCATTTAATGTATTTGAAAGTATATACCTTCTTGCAAAGGATAATACTTTGTTTATTGCAATATGGGCAAGTATGAAAAGACTTTTAGTAGGGTATGGAATATCTTTAGTTATTGGAGTTTTAGTAGGACTTTTCATTGTTCGCTATAAATACATAGGGGAAAACCTAAGCTCCCTTATATTAGGACTTCAAACATTACCTAGTATTTGCTGGCTGCCATTTGCAATACTTTGGTATGGTCTTGATGAAAGATCAATTATATTTGTAATAGCAATGGGATCAATGTTTGCAATAGCAATTGCAACAGAAACTTCTATTAAAAATGTTAATCCCTTATATGTAAAAGCTGCTAAAACAATGGGAGCTAAGGGAGGAAAGCTTTACTTAAATGTAATTGTCCCAGCATCACTTCCAACTTTTATTGGGGGAATGAAGCAAGGGTGGTCTTTTGCATGGAGAGCACTTATGGCAGGGGAAATGCTATCTGCAACTAAGGGACTTGGACAAGTTTTAATGGTAGGGCGTGAACTTGCTGATATTAGTCAGGTTATGGCTGTTATGATAGTTATTATAATAATTGGTCTTATACTAGATAAAGTAGTATTTGGAAAAATAGAAGAAAGTGTAAGACAAAGATGGGGATTTTAAATAAAATTAAGAGGTGATAAAAATGGATCATTTAGATAAGTTAGAAGCTCAAAGTATTTTTATTTTAAGAGAGGCATATAAAAAACTAGGGAAACTAGGTATGCTTTGGTCAATTGGAAAGGACTCAACTGTAATGTTATGGCTTGCTAAAAAAGCATTTTATGGACATTGCCCATTTCCATTAATACATGTTGATACAAAATATAAAATACCAGAAATGATAGAGTATAGAGATAGACTTGCTAAGGAAATGGATCTTGATTTAATTGTAAATACAAATTGGGATGCATACAATTCTGGAATGGGACCTGAAAAAGGAAGACTTGTTTGTTGTAAAGCTTTAAAAACAGAGGGACTTCAACAAGTAGTTACAGATCATGGATTTGAAGGTTTAATTCTTGGTATAAGACGTGATGAGGAAGGGTCAAGATCTAAGGAAAGAGTATTTAGTGAAAGAACAAACGATTCACAGTGGGATTATACAGATCAACCTCCAGAGCTATGGGATCAGTTTAAAACTGACTTTAAAAAAGGAAATCATATACGTGTTCATCCAATACTTCATTGGAATGAAATTGATATATGGGAATATATAAAAAGAGAAAATATTCCACTTATAGATTTGTATTTTGCAAAAGATGGGAAAAGATATAGAAGCCTTGGATGTGCACCATGTACAAATCCAATTAATTCTAATGCTACAACTATAGAAGAAATTATTGAAGAGCTTAAAAATACTAAGGAAACAGAAAGATCAGGAAGGGCTCAGGATCAAGAGGATGCCCATGCTATGGAAAAACTAAGAAAAGAAGGGTATATGTAAAAGGTAGGTGGCTAAAATGATAAGAGAGAGTTTAAATATTGTTGTTGTAGGACACGTTGATCATGGTAAATCAACTTTAATTGGAAGGCTTTTATATGATACAAATTCTCTTCCAGAGGGAGCTATAGAAAAGGTAAAAAGAATATCTAAAGAAAAAGGAAAAGAATTTGAATATGCTTACCTACTAGATGCTTTTGAAGAAGAACAAAAACAGGGAATTACAATAGATACAACAAGACTTCAATTTAGAACTGAAAAAAGAGACTATGTAATTATAGATGCTCCAGGGCATAAGGAATTTTTGAAAAATATGATATCAGGTGCAGCAAGTGCAGAAGCTGCTCTTTTAATGGTAGATGCTAATGAAGGTATAAAAGAACAATCAAGAAGACATGGATATATACTATCTCTTCTTGGAATTAAGAAAGTATATGTAGCTGTAAATAAAATGGACCTTGTAGATTATTCTAAAGAAAGATTTGATTCTATAGAAAAAGAATTTAATCAATTTTTAAATAGCTTAGATGTATATCCTTTAAAATATATACCGATTTCTGCATATCATGGAGAAAATATAGCTAAAGCTTCAGACAAAATGAATTGGTATACTGGAGAAACTATATTAGAATGTATTGATTTAATAGAAAAGGAAAAAGAAGATATAGACAAGCCTTTACGTTTTCCTATTCAAGATGTATATAAATTTGATCATAGAAGAATTATTGCAGGTAGAATA
Organism: Bacillota bacterium; assembly: GCA_023389275.1. Classification (GTDB taxonomy): domain Bacteria; phylum Bacillota; class Clostridia; order Clostridiales; family Caloramatoraceae; genus Clostridium_AB. Next base: position 36,558 of record JAEWEN010000017.1, on the reverse strand, counting down.
GAATCAGGAAGTCTAAAAGTTGGAGATGAGATTTTAATATCACCTTCAAATAAAACAACTAGAGTAAAAACTATAGAGCATTGGGTTGAAAAAGATAAAAAAGACTTAGTTTATGCAGGTATGTCAGTTGGAATTACTGTTGAAGATGAGTTTTTTAACAAAAGAGGGGAAATAATATCACATAAAAGTAGTAATCCAATTATAGGAGATACATTTAATGCAAACTTATTTTGGATGGGAAAAGAACCTCTTTTAAAAAATAAAAAGTACAAGTTAAAACTTGCAACTTCTGAAGTTGAGTGTGAGATTTTAGAAATAAAAAGAGTTGTAGATGCTTCTACTCTTCAAACAATTGAAAATGGTGAAAGTGTAAACAGAAATGATGTTGGAGAAGTTATTATTAAAACAAAACAGGAAATATCATTTGATAAGTTTCATGAACTTCAAAACACTGGAAGGTTTGTTGTTGTAGATGGCTTAGATGTAAGTGGTGGAGGAATAATATCAAGTGCTATAGAAAGTGAAGATATTAATATAAGTAGTGAAATAGTAATTCCTGTAAGGGAAAGACTTGTAAGCAAAGAGGAAAGAGAAGAGAGACTTAAACAAAAAGGTAAAGTTATTTGGTTAACAGGAAATCCAGGATGCGGTAAAAGGGAAATAGGAATTAAACTTGAAAGAAAACTATTTGATTTAGGACTTAAGGTTTATTATATAGACTCAACAAATCTTATAAACTTTAAAGACTCTATACTTTCTTTAGGTGAAGAAGCTATGAGCCAAACTAAATATATTGCAGAAACAGCGAAGCTTTTTGCAGATAGTGGTATGATTACAATAGTTTCCTGTGAAAGTCCTATAAAAGATCAGCGTGAAGTTGCTAGGGAAATAATAGGAAAAGAAAATTATGTTGAAATATTTGTAGATGCTCCTAAAGATGTTTGTAAAAAAAGAGTTCCTTTAGATGTAAGTGATTATGATAGTATATTATCCCTTTATGAAAAGTCAGAAGATCCTGTTATAACTGTATATGTAAATAGTGAAAATTTTAATTCAGATAAAAAAGTAGAAGGAATAATAGATATTATTTTTTAAATGAATTTAAAGGTTAAAAGGAGATTTCCTTTTAACCTTTTTTACTATATTTATTGATTTAGTATATAATAATATGAAGGGGGGGAGAAATTTGGAAATTACTAACATACTAAATCAAATATTAATATTGTTTTTAATAATGGGAGTAGGAGTTGCAGCGTGTAAGTTAAAGTTTATATCTAATGAAACTAATGTAGGACTTTCTAAAATACTACTAAATGTTACATTACCTCTTTTAATAATATCTTCTTTTACAATGGATTTTTCAAAGGACATGCTTAAAACAGCTGGAATAATATTTATAATATCTATGATTGTACACGGAAGCTTAGTTATTATTAGTAAGTTTATGTATAAAAAGCAGCCAGAATCTATTAGAAGTGTATTAAGATTTGTTACTATATTTTCTAACTGTGGATATATAGGATATCCTGTAGCTGCTAGTATATATGGTAGTGAAGGGGTATTTTATGCAGCTGTTTATAATATAGCTTTTAATATATTTATGTGGACTATAGGAATTTTAATATTTCAACCAAGTAAAGAAAAAGGTATGTTTAAAAAAGCAATTTTTAATCCAGGAATGATTTCTATAGCAGTTGGAATGATAATATTTATATTTTCAATAAAGCTTCCTTATGCAATTGATGAAACTATAAAATTAGTTGGAAATATGACAACACCACTTTCTATGATAATTGTTGGAGTAAGTCTTTGTAGTGTAAGTTTAAAAGAAGCTTTTAAAGAGTTTATATATTATAAAGTTTCTTTTATAAGACTTATTTTAATACCAATAGTTGTTTATTTATGTTTAAAATTTTTAGGATTTGAAGGAATATATATAGGAATCCCTATTATAGTTTCTGCTATGCCTGCTGCTGCTAACACTGTAACACTTGCACAAATATATAAAGGTGACGTAAACTCAGCATCTAAAATAATAGTTGTAAGTACAATATTTTCAGCTATAACATTACCTATTATGCTTCTTTTAATATAAAAACAGCATAAGTTTTTCCATATATTTTTATAAGTCTTTAAACCGTCAATATATCTATGTTTATAGAGATTTGACGGTTTTTCTCTTTTGACAGATACACCGTGCAACTAAATCTAATTCCTCATATCTTCCACATAAACTGGAATTTAACTATTGAAGATTTGGTCCATATTTGAGTAAAACAGCGGTAGGTCCAGTTTTTCTCGTTTTCCCGCCTCATAGATACTTTTACATCCATACATAATGTCTTTTACATCATTATGCAACGTCATAATTCTACTCGTAAGTTCATTTTTTGCAAACATTTGCTTCATAACTATGCCTGCAATAGCAGAAGGTATTTTATAGGGAAGAAGTTCATTTTTATATAAATTCAAATTAACCCCTCGAGCTTTTACTACTTTGACAGTTTCTCTTATTGATTTTACTGCTATAGATAATGCGTGAGAATCTCTCATAAGATTACTTGCAAGTTGTTTCGGGTCATCGATTTTCCCTTCCCTTGCAGCAGTAGAAGTAACACCTGCATTTATTGCCATGTGAAGCCATATCCATTCTACTATATCATAAGGAATTTCTGTTTTTATGTCTGTGGATTTAAGAAGTTCTACTAAATCTTTATAGTTTGGAATAATTGCTTTTTCCTCACTTTCAAGCATTATATGGTCAAACAGAACACAGTTCAACTTTTGCTGTATCAAACTTCCTCCTGCCGTTGGAAAACCTATAATGTATTTAAAGTTACCAACTATTCTTTCGATTTCTTCACGACTGCTCCAAAAGTTACAGAATAATACTAAACTTCCTGTAATATTATTTTGCGAAAGTGTCACTATGGCATCTTTAATTTTTCCACTTGCAACGCTTAAAAAAATAAAGTCATAACTTGAATTTGGTTTCGCAAGATTTACAGCATATGTATCTATTTTTTCTTCTCCCTTATTATTATATCGTCCATCTAATATAGTTATATCTAGCTTTGATGGAACATCTTGTTTTTTATTTTCCCTAACTAAATGTTCAACCTGATGTCCTGCTTTTTGGAATATATATCCGTAAGTTGTACCTATTACACCTAATCCTAAAACACATATTTTCATTTAATAATCATCTCCACAATTTCCAATTTGTCTTTATTTACATTATATCATGGGCTTTTAAGCATTGTTATTTCCTTTCAATTTTTTAACCGTTTTTATATTCCCATTTCTTTTTTTATTTGTAAAAGACCTTTTGAAGTTATGTTTTCACTTGGAATTTCAAGTAGGGAAACAATTTCTTGAAGTTTTAATTCGTTCTCTGATTCTATTTCAGCATATGTATATGGAAAAACTTTTTCATCCCATGTATCAAATTCAATTAATGAATTATTTATTTCATAGCTTTCACGATATTTATTTTCTTGAGATATAAATTTTATATCTATTGATTCTAAAAACCCAAAAGCTTCATTAAAGTCGCTTACTTCAAATTCTTTTTCATCCATTTTTCTAACGCCTTCTGTAGACAACACTTTTTTTACACACATAAAAGTTTTATTTAAGCTATTAAGATCATCTCTAATAACTCTTATTCTAATATAACCATTTGCATTTATACTTTCAGGAAGTTGAAAAATGTGATTTTCTTGAAATTCTTTCTTTACTATTTTTCCATCTAAAGATATAACTTTTTCCTTAAGTTTTTCACAGTCTATACCAATAACTTTAACTTCTATTTCATTCATATAAATAACCTCCAAAATTTAAATAGAGAAAAAAACTTTCCCTTTATATTATAGTCAGAGTAGGGTAAAATATCTATATAACTAGAAGGGAAGGTAAAAATGTTTGGATACATAAAGCCAATTAAAGATGAACTAAAGATTAGAGAATTTGAGGTTTTTAGATCTTATTACTGTAGTTTGTGTAATGAAATAGGGAAAAAATCATATTTATCAAAGGTTACATTAACCTACGATATGACTTTTTTATGTCTTTTATTATCATCGATACATCTTGATAGGGAAAGTACATTTAAAAAGTTTTGCCCTTATAAATTTAGAAAAGTTAATATTTTAGGAGAAAATAAGTACATAGAGTATGCTGCTGATATGAATATTATATTAAGCAACAGAAAATTAATTGACAACTATAAAGATGATAAAAGCTATATTTCCCTATTATTATCTAAATTAATAAATACTAATAAAATTACAGATGAAGCTAAGAATAAAATAGAGGAAATAGATGAGTACTTATTGAATACTTTAAAATTAGAACATGAAAAAACAGATAATTTAGATGCAATATCTCATAACTTTGCAAAAATTTGTGAAGGAATATTTGATATTTATGGTAGTTCACCGGCTCTTAAAGTTTTAGGGTATAATATAGGAAAATGGATATACATTATAGATGCGTTTGACGATATTGAAAAAGATATTAAGAAAAATAATTATAATCCTTTATTATATAGATTTAAGTATAATAAAACAGAGGATGTAAAAGAATTTAAGAAAAGAATATTAAGTAATATAGAATTTACACTTATTAGATGCTTAAGTGAAGCATCTAATGCTTATGAACTTATTGATATTAAAAAAAATAAAGAAATACTTGATAACATAATTTACCTTGGACTTGATATACAAACAAACAAGGTTTTAAAGGGAGGATGTTGTAGTGAAAAATCCATACGAAGTGTTAGGGCTTAAGCAAGGTGCAAGTCAAGAAGAAATAAAAAAGGCTTATAGAGAACTTGTAAAAAAATATCATCCTGATAGGCATACAAATAATGAACTAAAGGATTTAGCACAGGAGAAAATGAGGGAAATAAACGAGGCATATGATAATTTAACAAAAAATCCTTCATATTCTAGCAGTTCAGCAGGTGGCTATAGTTCAAATAGCTCTTCTAGTTCAAATTCAAGTTCTTCTAATTCATATATATTCCAAAGAGTAAGACAGCTTATTAATGCAAATAATCTTCAAGCAGCAGAAGCTGAACTTTCTAAAATATCTATAAAAAATGCAGAATGGTTTTATTTAAGAGGAGTTATAAATATGAAAAAAGGATGGTATTCCCAGGCCTATGATGATATTAGTACAGCCTCTAATATGGAACCATCAAGTGCAGAATATAGAGCTGCATTAAATAATTTAAGATATGCAAACAATCAATATTCAAATAATCAATATAAAAGAACAGCAAATACAGGAATGAGCTGTTGTGATACTTGTACATGTCTTTGCTGTGCAGATAGCTGTTGTGAGTGCTGTGGAGGAGATATAATTTCCTGTTGCTAAGGAGGGAAATAAATGAAAATAAAATCTTCAAATTTAGTTTTTGGAGGAATATCTACAGCTTTAATAATTTTACTTTTATATATAGGATCAATAATTCCAACAAACAAAATATTTTTTATGGCATTTTCAATTGCTGTAGGTTCAATACCTTATATAAAAGGTGGAGTAAAATCAGGTGTAGTAGTTTATTTAGCTTCTTCTATACTTAGCTTTTTTTTAGTGCCTAATAAACTATACATAGGAATTTATATTATATTTGGAATTTACCCTTTTATAAAACTTATATCTGAAAAATACTCTATAGCTATAGAATACATTATAAAATATATTTGTTTTAATATACTGACTTTAACTGCTTACTTTGTATATAGTAGTTTTGTTTATTTAGGACCTTTATTTGAAAATACATACTTAATAATAGGATTTATAGTAGGTATTCAAATACTATTTTATATTTTTGATTTTGCATTTACAAAATGTATTATGTTTTTTGAGGATAGAATTTTAAAAAGAATAAAATAAATTAAGTTATAGAGGAGTATATACTTCTCTATAACTTTTTTAAAGTGAGGTAAAATATGAGAAATATTAAGGATATTACTATAAATAAAGCTGTTATTCATATAATAGATACTTCAATGGACGAGCCTATTTTAAATCAAAAGGAACTTTATTTAACAGAGGATACTTTAGATTTTATAGGAAAGCATATTGCTAAGGCCTCTTCAGATGAGGAAGCTAAATATGCTAAATTTAATGGTAATAATGATATTTTAGATATTTGTAGACAAGGAATATATGAAAATGAAAAGTTTTTAGAAGTATCAAATATACTTGCTGAAAAAGTTTTTAAAACATGTAAAGCAACAGGTCTTATACCATCAGGAGATCTTTTAGTAGTTAAATTTGAATGTGAATATGGAAAAATGCTTGGAATAATGAAAATGATATATAACAAAACATTTATACATCATATTGATTATGAAGATGAAGCTATGACAATAGACATAAAGCCTCAGTATATAGGGCTTCCTGATACTATGCAAAGACTACAAAAGTGTGCATTTATAAATTTAGAATGTGATGAAGGGGAAGTTCTTGTTGTAAATAGGCCAACTAAACAAGAAAAAGAAGCTAAAAATATAAATACTTTTACTGATGAAATATTAAAATGTACATTAGTAGATGATAAAAGAGACTTTACTAAATCATTTGCACAAACATCTGAAAAGTGGGTTAGGGAAAACCTTAAAGATGATGCTGGTGAGGCAGAAATGGTTAGAAGAGAAATAGGTGAAGTTTTAAGAAATGAAGATTTTATAGATATAAAAGAAATTGCAAGTAATGTTTTTAAAAATGATGAAATGGCTGAAAGTTATGTTGAGGCTTTAAAGGAAACTGGTATTAAAGAAGAAAAAATTGAAATAGATAAAGAATGGGTTGGTAAAAAGCTTAAAAGGAAAAAACTTAAAATAGATAAGGATATGGAAATATACATAAATGCAGAGGCATATAATGATATTAATAGATTTCAAATTAAAAAAAATGGAGATGGAACAATTGATATTGTAATAAGACAAGTTAGAAATTACTTTGAAAAACAATAAAAGAACTGGAAATTCCAGTTCTTTTATTTTATATTATAATGTATTGCTTGAGCCAAGTACATTTTTAATTTTATGAGAAACAATACCTTTAATAGCATCTCTAGCTGGTCCAAGATATTTTCTAGGATCAAACTCAGCTGGGTTTTTAGTTAGGTATTCTCTTATTGTTGCTGTCATAGCAAGTCTAAGGTCTGTATCTATGTTTATTTTACAAACTCCCATAGAAGCAGCCTTTCTTAGCATTTCTTCTGGAACTCCTTGAGCCCCTGGAAGCTGTCCACCAAATTCATTACATTTAGCAACAAATTCAGGTAAAACACTAGATGCTCCATGTAAAACTATTGGGAATCCATTAAGTTTTGATGATATAATCTCAAGTCTTTCAAAGTCAAGAGAAGGTTCGCCTTTAAATTTGTATGCACCATGGCTAGTTCCAATAGCTATTGCTAATGAATCAACACCTGTTCTTTCAACAAATTCAACAGCTTCATCAGGGTCAGTGTAAGTTGCATCTTTAGCAGAAACAGATACTGCATCTTCAACACCTGCTAATCTACCAAGTTCAGCCTCAACAACTACCCCTCTTGCATGAGCATATTCAACAACTTTTTTTGTAAGTTCTATATTTTCTTCAAATGGATATTTAGATCCATCTATCATAACTGAAGTAAATCCGTTGTCTATACAAGCTTTACATATTTCAAAGTCTTCACCATGATCAAGATGTAAACAAATAGGAAGATCAGAATCTTCAATAGCAGCTTCTACAAGTTTTCTTAAATAAATAGGGTTAGCATATTTTCTAGCTCCTGCTGAAACTTGAAGAATAAGAGGTGATTTTTCCTCTTTAGCAGCTTCTACAATACCTTGTATAATTTCCATGTTATTTACGTTAAATGCACCTATAGCATATCCGCCTTCATAGGCTTTTTTAAACATTTCAGTTGAAGTAATAAGTGGCATATTAAAGTCCTCCTTGAAAAATAGTATAACACATATATCTATTTGTTATAATTATTTTATCATATACAAGATAAAATTCAATAGATTATAGCTAGAATATATTTTTTAGATTAAGCTTTTCAATATTTGGAATATGCTCTATATAATGTTTTAGAGATCCTAAATTTGCCATAGAACTAGGTATATCTTGAAACTTTATAAACTCTACAGTGGTTTTTACAGAAGAGGTTATATTATCAATTTCATGATGGTTAGTTAAAAGAGTCCATTTTTTTTCAAGTCTATCCCATTGTTTATCAAGGTCTATAGCTACTTTTTCAGCTGAAGGAATATCTCCTTTTTTAATGTAATCTTCTATAGTATTAACTTTTAAAATCATTTTTTCAGAGGTTACTTCTAAATATTTATTTGTAAAGTAAGTAAATGAAAATAAAAGTATAGCAGATATAAAAATGGCTATAAGAGTTTTAACATTTGTTTTTAGTTTCATTTTCTTCACCTCTTTTTTGTATAAAAAGCTCACCTTGAGAATCAAGTATTGCAATAAAAACATCATTTGGATTTTTAATATTATACTTTTTAAGAGTTTTTTTAATCCATTTTTCATCATATCCTGCTATTTTTAAATTTTTAAAATTTATTTTACCATCTAAAATAATACTAATAGGCAGAACAGGGTCTTTGCCTTTAATATTTAAATCTTCCTTTGTAAGTGGTGTTTTAGAAAAATTAGGAACTATACTTAACTTACCACTAGTTTCCATAATTGCATATTCAATATCAGCAACATCTACATATCCTAAAAGTCTAAGTTCTTCCATTAGGTCATCTAAATTAAATCTTTGTTTTCTAAGTTCTTCCTCTATAATTTTTCCATCTTTAATTATAATACTTGGAACCCCACATACTATTTTTCTAAATCTTTGAGATTTTAATGCAAGATATGAACTTAAAACTTCTAATATAACTAATCCTATAATAGGAATAATACTATGTAAAAGAGGTATTGCAGTATCTTGCATAGGCATAGCTGCAAGCTCTGACAATATTATAGCAGTTACTAATTCATAAGGTTGAAGTTCACCTATTTGTCTTTTTCCCATAATTCTCATAGCAATTATAACAAAAACATATAATATTATAACTCTAAAAATTATAACCAAAAAAATCACCTCAATATATATTGTGTGTAATATATAAAAAATTTATTTAAAAAATAAGGAAATAAAAGAAAGGTAATAGTGTATATGAATAAATTAAAACTTGAAAAATTTGAAATGAAATATGGGTACTTTCTTCCAGATGATTTTAAAGAATTTATGAGTAAATTTGGGGGAGGATGTTATTTTGGAAGTTGTAGCTTTGAGCATTTCACTAATATGATAAGTAACACTGTTAGAATTTACGGAAAAATGGATTTTCATTTATTTCCTTTTGGATTTGTAGGAAATGGAGACTATTATTGTTTTTATAAATATGGAGAGGAGAGAGAGGATTATTTTGTTGGTATATGGTTACATGAAACAAATAATTTTGTTGTTTTATGTAAAACATTTAAAGCATTTATATATAGATGTGTATTAGATGATTACTTTTCAACAATTGTTACAGAATCAGAAGTAAGTATAGAAGATGCTAAGGTTTTAGAAAAAGAAAGTCTGGAAAGATGTTATATACTTTCAAAAGAATATAAATTTGACTTTGAAAAAATAAAAAAAATTAAATGTCAAAATGATTATCATAAGCTTATGGTAGAATACGATCCTTTTGCACTTCAAAGCCTATGTTATCTTGGAAAAAGCTACTTAGAAAATAATAATGAAGTAGGAATAGAGTATTTAAATAAGGCAAAGGAAATTTGTAGTTATTATACAGCTCCTTACTATATATTAGGTAATTATTATTTTAAAAAAGATAAATTGAAAATGAAAGATGAATTTTTAAAAGCAATACAATCATCTCTTTCTCTTACAGGATATAGTTATTGGGAAGAGGACTACATTGAAGTTCCAGAAAACGTTCATGAAAATATAGCAGTGTTTTTAAAAAATGAAAATATATATGTAGAACCAGACATATATGATTCTAATTTTAGGTTAAAAATTGCTAATGAATTTAAAAAAAGAAAAATGTATAAAGAAGCTTTAAGAGAGTATGCAAATGCTTTATATTGTTCAGATGATAATAACAATAGGAATATTCTAGAAAAAGCGTTAAAATGTTGTATAGAAGGAGGTATGGATTATTTATCGAAAATAATACAACATGATATAAAATTTTTGAAGTTATAAAAAATATTGAAATTTTACTGTGTTATAATAATGAATTAACTTAAAGTAAAGCATTAATATGGGGATTTTTCATATTATTATATATGCAAAAATATTGATGCTTGTAAGGAGGCAGTTTAATGGAATTAAAAAAGGCATATATTTCAGGAGGAGATGTAAAAGAATTTAGTCCTGGAATGTGTATAAATGAAATATTAGGATGTGAAAAAAATATAACAGATCCTTTTATAGCTATATTAGATGGAGAAGAGGAAGTTGATCTTTCAAAAATGCTTCACTATGATACAAATATAAAACTTTTAGGAATGGAAAGTGATCTTGGTGCAAAAGCATATTTTAGAACATTAGCATTTATTTTTATTAAAGCTGTAAAGGTAATATATCCTAATGCTAGGGTAATTCTTAAACATTCATTAAATGAAGGTTTATATGGAGAAATTGAAAATATAGGTGATTTAACAGAGGATATTATTAATAGTATAAAAGATGAAATAAAAGATATAGTAGAAAAGGATTTAGAAATTGAAAGAATAAAAGTAAAGTATTCAGAAGCTGAAAAAATATTTACTGAATATTCTATGAAAGATAAATTAAGACTTTTAAGACATTTAGATTTACCTTATATAACACTATATAAATGTGAAGGATTTTACGATTATTTTTATGGAACAATGCTTTCCTCTACAGGATATTTAAAGGTATATGACATTTTTAAGTATGGAAGAGGTTTTATATTACTAAGCCCTAAGGAAAACACAAATTTTAAACTTCCAGTGTTTAATGATGTACCAAAGCTTGCTAAGGTTTTTGATGAAACAAGAAGCGTTGCAGATATTTTAGATGTTGCAGATGTTGGAGCTTTAAATGATAAAGTAGACTCTGGTGAGATGAAGGATATAATACTTGTTTCAGAGGCTATGCATGAGAAAAAAATAGGAAAAATTGCAGATGAAATATATAAAAATAAAGATAATATAAAACTTGTAACTATTGCAGGACCATCTTCTTCAGGAAAAACGACTTTTTCAAAAAGACTTTCTATACAATTAAGACTTTTAGGATTTGATCCTTATCCAATATCATTAGACGATTATTTTGTAGATAGGGAAATTACTCCAAGAGATGAAAATGGTGAATTTGATTTTGAAAGTATAAAAGCTTTAGATGTAGATCTTTTTAATGAGCATCTTTCGATACTTTTAAATGGAGGAGAAATTAATTTACCAAAGTTTGATTTTTTAACAGGGAAAAGAGTAGATAGTGGCAAAAGATTTAAAATGAAGAAAAATACTTTAATTGTAATAGAAGGCATACACGGCTTAAATGAAGTATTAACAAGTTCAATTCCTAGAGAAAATAAATTTAAAGTATATGTAAGTGCTTTAACTCAATTAAATATTGATGATCACAATAGAATGCCTACAACAGATGTTAGAATACTTAGAAGAATAGTTCGTGATAATAGAACAAGAGGACGTAATGCAGAAACTACAATTCTTGGTTGGCCATCAGTTAGAAGAGGGGAAAATAAAAATATATTTCCTTTCCAAGAAGAAGCAGATGTAATGTTTAACTCTACAGTAATATATGAAATGAGTATTCTTAAAAAATATGCTAAGCCGCTTTTAGAAAGTATACAAAAAGGAAATCCTTCTTATATAGAAGCAAGAAGACTTTTAGGTATAATATCTTATTTTAAAGAAGCAGATGGAAATATAATTCCTCCAAATTCTATTATAAAAGAATTTATTGGAGGAAGCTGTTTTGAGGATTAAAGCTATATATGGGTTAGCCCATATATAGCTTTAAATTTCTAAAGGCTCTTCAGAAAAGTTTTCAAGTTTATTTATGTATCTAGATAATGAGAAGAAATAATCAGAAAGTCTATTAATATACTGATAACTTAATGGATAGTCTTCTATATAAATACTATTTAAAAAGCTAACAAAACTTCTTTCGCATCTTCTAACAATAGAGCGTATTACTTGGGAAGTAGTTGCAGACAATGTACCACTAGGATATATAAAAAAGTTTAAATCCTTACAATTTGATGTCATAAAATCTATTTTTTCTTCAAGATATTTTATATCTTCTTCTTTAATATAAGCCTTTTTAAAAGAAAATGATACTTCACTTCCAATTAAAAATAAGTTTTTTTGTATTATTTTAAGATCTGAATCAATACTATTAATAGTTTCGTTTTTAGATAAAATACTTCTAAGGTTCCCAACGTATGCGTTTACCTCATCAATATCTCCTTGAAGATTAATTAAAAAGCTATTTTTTTGAACTCTTTCATTATTTGCTGTAGAAGTTAGGCCTTTGTCACCAGTTTTAGTATAAATGCTCCACATTTTAACAAAACCTCCTTTTAATTTGCGATATAATAAAATTAGTAATATAATATTTATTTAATATTTGCTTAATACTATTATAATATACTATATTAAATGTGGAGGTGTAATTTATGATAAGTAAAGATTTAACCTATGAAGTTTTAGAAAAGGCTTTAAGCACAGGGGGAGATTTTTCAGAAATTTACATAGAAGAAGAAAAAATTAATACTGCTTTTATATCAAATGGTAAAGTAGAAGATGTTTTATCAGGTAAAACTTTTGGAGCAGGTATAAGAGTTTTTAATGGACTAAAGTCTGTTTATGTACATACTAATGATGTATCAAGGAAAGGACTTTTAAAGTGTGCAGAGGATGCTGCAAGTGCTATAAAAGGAAACGGTAATATAAGTTTTGATCTTGTTTTAAAAAGTCATAATAATATAAATCCTATAAAATACTATCCAAGCGACATATCTATGAATAAGAAAATTGAAAAAATAAAGGAAGCATATAGTGCAGCTAAAAATTATTCAAATGAAATAGTTCAAGTTATGACAAGATATTCTGATAATGATAAAAAAATATATATAGCAAATTCAGAAGGACTTTTAACGGAAGATAGAAGAGTTAGAACTAGAATGGCTGTTCAATCTGTTGCATCAGATGGAGTTGAAAATCAAACAGGATTTTATGGACCTGGAGCAGCTAAGGGATTTGAATTTTTTAATGACATAGATGTACAGTGGTATGGAAAAGAAGCATCAAGAATGGCAACTACTATGCTTCATGCTGAAAAATGTCCTTCAGGGGTTATGGATGTTGTTATAGATAATGGGTTTGGTGGAGTTATATTTCACGAAGCCTGTGGACATTCATTAGAGGCTACATCAGTTGCTAAAGGACATTCTGTTTTTTCAAATAAATTAGGCCAAAAAATAGCTTCTGATATATTAACTGCTATTGATGATGGTTCAATTTCTAATGAATGGGGTTCATCTACTATTGATGATGAAGGAAATAAAACTAGAAGAAACATTTTAATAGAAAATGGTATATTAAAAGGTTATATGATAGATAAACTTAATGGAAGAAGAATGGGAATGGAGGCAACAGGAAGTTCAAGACGTCAAAATTATAAGTATGCTCCAACTTCAAGAATGACAAATACATTTATAGCACCAGGTAAAAGTACATTTGATGAGATTATATCTTCAACAAATAATGGAATATATGCAAAACACATGGGTGGAGGATCAGTAAATCCTGTAACAGGAGAGTTTAACTTTACTGTTTTAGAAGGATATTTAATTAAAAATGGAAAAATAGATAAACCTGTAAGAGGAGCAACATTAATAGGAAAAGGCTCAGAGGTTTTAATGAATATAGATATGATAGGAAACAATCTTACTATGGGCCAAGGAATGTGTGGTTCTATAAGTGGTAGTATTCCTGCAAATGTAGGTCAGCCAACAATTAGAGTTAAGGATATAACTGTAGGTGGAGGAAAGTAGAGGTGAAAAATATGAATATAAAAGAGTTTGCAGATAAACTATTTCTAAAAGGAAAAGAAATAGGCTTTGAGGAAATGGAAGTTTACTATGTTGATAGTGATAGTTTTGAAATAAAAGTATATGAAAAAGACATAGACTCTTATAATGTAAATACATCAAGAGGACTTTCTTTTAGAGGACTTATTAATGGTAAAATGGGATATTCTTTTACAGAAAAATTTAGTGATGAGGATATACAATATCTTTTAAAGTCTGCTAAGGAAAATTTAGAAGAAGTAGAGATTCAAGGAGAAGAGTTTATTTTTGAAGGTAGTGAAAATTATCATGAAGCTTTTAAAAGTAAATATGAGGAAATAGAAACTATTAATAAAATACAAGATGCAATAGAGCTTGAAAAATTAGGATATAAAAATTCAAAAATAGATTCTGTTCAAAATTGTATACTAGAAACTGCTAAAGGAAATAGAAGAATAATAAATACTAAAGGTGTAGATCTAGTAGACTTTTCTGGAGTTTGCGTTGCATATATAAGCGTAGTTGCAAAAGATGGAGAAGATGTTAAAAGTGGAAGTAGCTTTAAAATAGTAGAAAATTATAATAGTATTGATTTTAGCGGTATGGCAAATGAAGCAATAGAAGAGGCTGTTTCAAAACTTGGAGCAAAATCTATTCCAACTGGAAAGTATAAAACTATATTAAGATATGATGTTGTAGCAGATATGCTAAGTACATTTTCTTCTGTTTTTTCAGCAGAGTCTGTACACAAGGGACTATCTTTATTAAAGGGTAAATTAAATGAGTCTATAGCATCAAGTAAAATTACTATTGTTGATAATCCTTTTTTAGATGAAGCTTGTACAAAATGTACATTTGATGATGAGGGAGTTGCAACTTACAAAAAAACACTTGTAGAAAATGGTGTTTTAAAAACATATCTTCATAATCTAAAAACATCTAAAAAAGATGGAGTAGAATCTACTGGAAATGGGTTTAAAGGTTCATATAAATCATCAGTAGATATAGGACCTACAAATATGTACATAGAAAAAGGTGAGAAAAGCCTTGAGGATATTATAAAAGAAAGTGATAATGCACTTTTTATAACAGAGCTTCAAGGACTTCATTCAGGAGCAAACTCTGTAACAGGTGACTTTTCTTTAGCTGCTATTGGTAAGTTAATTAAAAATGGAAAAATAGAAGGTCCTGTTGAGCAAATAACAGTATCAGGAAACTTTTATGATATGCTAAAAGAAGTAGAAGAAGTAGCAAATGACTTTAAACTTACATCACCTTCTGTAGCAGGCGCATATGGAAGTTCAAGTATAGTTATAAAAGAAATGTCTATATCAGGTAAATAAAAACATATGATAAAGGGGGAGAAATATGCAAAATAAAAAAGAGTTTGTATTAAGAATAGTTATGATTCTTTTAGGAAGTCTTATATCAGCTATAGGAGTAAATGCTTTTATAATCCCTCATAAACTAATAAGTGGAGGAGTTACAGGTATTGCTATTATAGTTGAATATGTAGCTAATATACCAACAGGATTTTTAATTCTTCTAATAAACATTCCTATTTTCATATTTGGAATGAAAGAAATAGACAAAGATTTTATAATATATAGTCTTCTTGGAACTATTTCTAACTCTATATTTCTTATATTAACTCAAGGAGTATCTTCTTATATTCACACAGATGATATACTACTTTCAAGTTTTTATGGAGGAGCTTTAAGTGGTATTGGAATAGGGCTTATACTAAAATACGGAGGATCACTTGGAGGAATAGACATTATAGCTGTTGTTTTAAAAAGAAGAACAGGTGCTGCTATATCTACAATGTCATTTGTTATGAATGTTGCAGTAGTAGGACTTGGTGCATTTATAAGTGGAGTAGATATAATTTTATATACTTTAATGGCAATGTATATAACAACACTTTTAATGGATAGAGTAATTGAAGGATTAGATAGAAAAAAACTTCTATTTATAGTAACAGAAAAAGAAGAAGAATTATCAAAAGTTATAATGAGTACCTTAAATAGAGGGGTTACTTATTTTTATGGAGAAGGTGCATATACTGGAGATAGGAAAAGAGTTTTATACTGTATAGTTCCTATAAAACAGTTAATGAGAGTTAAAAGACTTACAGAATCTGTTGATCCTACAGCATTTATAACAATAATAGATGCATCTGAGGTACAAGGAAGTGGATTTAAAAGAAAGTCTATATAAAAAAAGGGAAGCTATTAGCTTCCCTTTTTTTATATACAATTGTCATATCTAAGAGATAAAACAATAATATTTCTAACAAGATTTTTAGCAACAGGGTAAGGTATACCTTTAAAAACTAAGAATCTAAATATATCAGGATTGTTTATCTCCATTTTTCGTAGTATACAATTAACTCTTCTTTCAAAACCTCCATGATTAAAATCATAATTTGGATTAAAGTTATGGTTATGATGAGGGTTAGGTGGCTTTCTATTCATAAGATTAAAATGAATCATTTCATCATTATAGTTATCTAAAATATCGTCAATTTTTTCTTCTAAGTAATCATTAGGGTCAAAGGAATATTCTAAATTTAAATAGTTATTATTGTGTCTATTATCATCTACAGAATTTACATCTTTTTTTATGTTTGGACAAATAAACATACTATGTTTCTTTGTATGTGATATACTATTGTCTTCGAAATTATACATATTTACCTCCATATACTAAAAACCAATACTATATATAATATGCAATTTAATATTAAAATGATACAGTATTTACAATAATTATACATATAATATTATTGAGTATAGATGGATATAGTGGTAAAATAACAATACAACAAAGAAAAAATGGGGTTATATAAATAAGGAGGGTAAAATGAAAAACTATAGTGTTTTTGACGTTTTAGGGCCGGTTATGATAGGACCATCTAGCTCCCATACAGCAGGGGCAGCTAGGCTTGGAAAGGTTGCTAGAGGAATAATAGGGGAAGATTTTAAAAGGGTAGAATTTTATTTACATGGTTCTTTTGCAGAAACATACAGAGGGCATGGAACAGATAGGGCTCTTGTAGCAGGAATTTTAGGAATGGATACAGATGATGAAAGACTTAGAAATGCTCTTGAAATAGCAGAAAGTCAAGGTATTGATGTTAAGTTTATTCCAACTGATCTAGGCGATGAGCATCCTAATACAGTAAGAATGGTATTTTATTTAGAAAGTGGAAGTGTATCTGAGATTACAGGTTCTTCTATAGGTGGGGGAAATATTATAATAACTGATATAGATGGAGAGCAAATAGAGTTTTCAGGAATTCATCCTACACTAATTATAAGACAAAAAGACATTGTAGGATTAGTATCTAAAATATCAACTCTTATGGTTGAAAATAATATAAGTATAGCAACTATGAGAATGGGAAGAAGCGGAGATGACGCTTTTATTATATTAGAAACAGACTCAGAAATACCTAAAAAAGTAGTTGAGATTATAGAAAAATTGCCTGAAGTTATGTATGTTAAGGCTATTAATCTGCAAAATTAAGTGAGGTGGAAAACGTGTATACAAGTGGGAAAGAATTGCTTGAAATGGCTAATGATAGAGAATGTAAAATAAGTGATATAGTTTTAGAATTTGAAGCTAAATTAAATACATTATCTGAAGAAGAAATAAAAGAAAAAATGAAACATAATTTAAATATAATGATAGAATCTGCAAATAAAGGTTTAGAAGAAGAAGTTAAGTCAGTTAGTGGACTTATAGGTGGAGATGCTAAAAGAATAAATGAATATTCTTCTAAAAAAACATTATGTGGTGAAGTAATTAATAAGGCTATGGCAAGAGCTATATCATGTTCTGAGGTAAATGCTGCAATGGGGAAAATAGTAGCTGCTCCAACAGCTGGTTCTTGTGGAATATTACCATCAGCAGTTATTACAGCAGCAGAGGTTTTAGGTTCTTCAGAAGAAGATATGGTAAGAGCTTTATTTACAGCATCAGGAATAGGACAAATTATTGTTAGAAATGCAACTGTAGCAGGTGCTGAAGGTGGATGTCAAGCAGAATGTGGATCAGCAGCGGCTATGTCAGCAGCAGCTATTGTAGAAATGGCAGGAGGGACAAGTGAAATGTCTTTCCATGCTGCAAGTATTGCACTTAAAAATGTTTTAGGACTTGTTTGTGATCCAATAGCTGGTCTTGTTGAGGCTCCTTGTGCAAAAAGAAACTCATCAGGGGTAGTTAATGCATTAACTTCAGCAGATCTTGCACTTGCTGGAGTAAAAAGTATTGTTCCATTTGATGAAGCTGTAGAGGCTATGTACAAAGTAGGAAAAGCACTTCCTCATACTTTAAGAGAAACAGCTCTAGGAGGTATGGCTGCAACTCCTACAGGAATAAGACTTAGAAAAGAAATATTAGGTGAATAAACTTTTG
The DNA here is from genome assembly GCA_023389275.1 of Bacillota bacterium. GTDB lineage: Bacteria > Bacillota > Clostridia > Clostridiales > Caloramatoraceae > Clostridium_AB. Next base: position 18,031 of record JAEWEN010000017.1, on the reverse strand, counting down.
GCTATTTTCTTTAAAAGAAAATAGCCTTTTTTTACATGAAATAATATCCTAAAGCTAGGATTACATAAGTTGCTACCATAATACTACCTTCTAACCAATAAGTTTTACCATCTTGGAACACAAAAAATGCTATAACAAGTGCAATTATTAAACAAAGTATATGATATATAGGAAAAACAAGGCTTAATGGATTTCCTAAAAACATACTTAAAATAACTAAAACAGGTGCAGAAAGTAAGGCTATTTGCATACTAGAGCCAACAGATATTTCTATACATAGATTTATTTTATTTCTAAGTGCCATAACAATAGCAGTAGCGTATTCTCCTATATTACCTATTAAAGGCACAATAATTATCCCAAGAAAGTGCTGAGATATATTAAATGTTTCTGAAATATATTCTATACTGTCTACTAAAATGTTACTTTCAAAAACCATAACAATACCTATTAAAACAAAAACAAGTATACATTTTTTTATGTTTATATCTTCTTTTGGATTATTATCTAAACATTCATGTGTAAAAAGCTTTTTATGAGTAACTAGAGAAAAAATAAGACCTAGCACATAAATAATAATTAATATTATTGATACACCTACACTTAATGAATAAATATTAGGAGAAACATTTAATGCTAGATTACATATAGAAACAACTAAAATACCTGTTATACATATAGATAAAAGACCAAAATTTGTTCTTGCAATATTTTTGTTAAATGTTTGGTCTTTATATTTTATACCTCCAGCAAATATACTGATTCCTAAAACTAAAAGCATATTTCCGATTATAGAACCAATAATTCCAGCTCTAACTAAGTCATTCATACCAGACTTTAAAGCAAATATACATATTAAAAGTTCAGGAATGTTTCCAGTTGATGCGTTAATAATTCCGCCTACCTTATCTCCGAGTTTACAAGATATTTTATCTGTGTAATCGCAAAGTATTATAGTTAAAGGTATAATGCTTAAAAAAGTAGCAATAAAACATAAAGTATAAAGTTTATAATATGACAATATTAAACTAATAGGAATAAATATACATAGATATTTAGATTTCACATTATACACCACCTATTTTAAAAGACCTGCTTTGGCAGGTCTTTTAAAAAGTTTAAACTAGAAAAGTTATTTGTAATTTTCACAATAAATTTCAAAATAACCTTGAGGAAACTTACATAAAGGACATTGAGTAGGAGCTTCTTTTCCTTCATGAATATAGCCACAGTTCATACATTGCCACTTTACATTTTCCTTTCTTCTAAAAGCTTTACCCTCTTTAAGATTTTTTAATATTTGAAGGAATCTTTCTTTATGAGCTTCTTCAACTTCACGTAGCTCTTTATAAAATTCAGCTATTTCTACAAAACCTTCTTCACGAGCAGTTTCTTCAAATTCTTTATAAAGCTTTTCAGTTTCAAAAGCTTCACCCATAGCAGCATCCATTAAGTTTTCCTCAGTAGATTTATTAAGTTTTAAAAAATCATTATAAGCCCTTCTTGCATGAGCAAGTTCATTCATTGCTGTTTCTGTAAAAATATTAGCTATATATTGATATCCTTGCTTTCTTGCTTTTTCACTATATAAGGTATATTTATTTCTTGCTCTAGATTCTCCTGCAAAGGTTTGATATAGATTTTTTTCAGTTTGACTTCCTTTTAAATTCAATGATTATCCTCCTTAGAATTAGAGTTATGGTATATAATATGAAAATTCGATTAATAATGACACAAAATAAAGACTCTAGATTATCTAGAGTCTTTAAATTACATTTTTTTAATTTGAATTTTACTTACCATAAGATAAGAGAATAAAACTAGGAGAATAGTTGATATAATGCTATGTTTTATTAGGTAAATATTTATAATAGCATCTAATGCCATTAAAAAACCTGTTATTGTTATAGGAATACCCATAAAAACATTATCAAAATTATCTACATTTACATTATATCTAGCAAGTCTATATGCACCACAAATAGGATATAGACAAACAATAATGTATCCTAATATTCCATACTCATTAAGATATAGTGACCAAGAAATAATAGCTGGTGCAACACCAAAAGATATTAAGTCAGCTAAAGAATCAAGTTCTGTTCCAAGCTTGCTAGATGCATTAAACATTCTAGCTATTCTTCCATCGTATCTATCAAGTAAAGCTGCACCTAATATTGAAAATGCTGCTATATCGTATCTTCCTTTTATAGAAAATATTATTGAAAGTACGCCTAGTGCTAGGTTTCCAAATGTAAATGAATTTGGAATATAGCTTTTATTCATTATTAATCACTCCTAATATGGTTGTACCTCCTCTAACTACATCTCCTTTTTTTACATGTATTTCTACATTTTCAGGAACTATTAGTTCAGTACATGACCCGAATTTTATAAGTCCAAATTTTTCCCCTTGAGAAAGTTTATCTCCTTCTTTGCTCCAACAAACAATTCTTCTTGCTATAAGACCAGTTATTTGATGTACAAGTGCTTTTGTAACATGATTTTCGATTCCAATAGTATTTCTCTCGTTTTCTTCTGAAGCATGTGGTTTAAATGCAGGAAGATATTTTCCAGGTCTATAAGAAGAGTATGTAACTTCCCCTGATATAGGACATCTATTAATATGAACATTAAATATAGAAAGGAAAATAGTTATTTTTTTTGCATTTCCTTTAATAAACTCATCTTCATAGATATCAGTTACATCCATTACAGTACCATCAGCAGGTGAAACAAAGGTTTTTTCATCAACTTTTATTTCTCTATAAGGATCTCTGAAAAAATAAAGTATAAATAATATTAATATTGTAGGTACTATAACTAGAACTTTACTTAAAAAATAAAATCCTATAGCGATTAAAAATAAAATAACTAAGTAGGGGATGCTTTCTTTCCTTATTGAGAATTTCGTCATTAAAACATTCCTCCAATTTTATTATACATACAAATTATTATATACAATAATAATTGCTTTTACAAGAAGTCATGATACTTCATATTAATAATCATTAGTGATATAATGTTTTAAGTTAATAGGATTATTTTATATGAAATAGGGAATATATATTTAATAATTAAAACTTTAAGTTATGGATTTAATAAGGGGGAGAATTTATGAAAAAAGCAAAGCTTATATATAATCCATATTCAGGAGATAAGTCATTTAAGAACAATTTAGATACTGTAATTAATATTCTTCAATTAGGAGGATATAAAGTAACTGTTTGGAGAAGTTTATCTGTTGAAGATATATATGAAGAAGTAAAAGAATCTAAAGATTATGATTGTATTATAGTATCAGGTGGAGATGGAACAATAAATCATGTTATAAATGCTATGGCAAAAGAAGATATGTATATTCCACTTGGAGTAATACCTTCAGGAACTGCAAATGACTTTGCAAACCACATAGGACTTTCTAAAAATATTATAGAATGTACAAAGGTTATTACAAATGGAAAAATACAAGAGATAGATCTTGGAAAAATAAATGATCAATATTTTATAAATGTTGCTGCTGGAGGTTTATTAACAGATGTTTCTCAAAAAATAGATATACATTTAAAAAATACTCTTGGAAAACTTGCTTATTATATTAAAGGTATTGAGCAATTACCTAATTTTAAACCTATACCAGTAAAAATAACATGTGATGGAGTAGTGTATGAGGAGAATATATACTTATTTGTTGTTTTAAATGGATCAACAGCAGGTGGATTTAAATTAGCACCAGGAGCAGTTGCAAATGACGGTAGACTTAATCTTTTAGCATTTAAAGCGTGTAATATAGTTGAGCTTTTTAATGTATTTATACAAATATTAAGAGGAGATCATATACATAATAATAGAGTTCTTTATCTAGAAGGAAAAGAGTTTAGAATCGAAAGTGAAGCAAGTTTAGAAGCTGATGTTGATGGAGAAATTGGACCTGATTTTCCTTTAGAAATAGGAATAGAACATAAAAGAATAAAAGTGTTTACACCTTAAAAGAATAGGCATTAACTTTAAAACCTTATAATATAATTTATCATATAATAATATTTTAGGAGTTGTTATATGGATTTTTATATTATAAGCGTTTTTTTATGCTTATTATTAAGTTTGATAATAATATTTTCAAGTTTAAATTTAAAAAAAAGTTTACTTAGTTTAGTTTTTAAGTTATTTATTTTTATAGGAATTGCAAAATACATATCTCTTTTAGTATTACATAGTGCAAATTCTGTAGAAGGGCTTTATAGTCTAAGATATTTACCATTTTTGTCTTTAATATCTATATTTTCAATTGGATATATTACATTAAACTTTATAAAGGTAAAGGATTTTAATATAATTAATTTTGTTATTTTGTTTGGAATATCATTAACAGGGTTTGTTATAGCTTTAAATATACCTAACTCTATAGTTATTTTAAATGAATCTTATGTAATACTTAAAAATAGTAATTGGGTATTTATGGAGCATTTTTACTATATTATTTTAAGTATGATTTTAATTGGAATGTGTATATATAAAATATTAAAATCAAGTAATACAAAACATAAAGCTTGTTTTATACTAATTGCTTTAGGGTTTATACCTGTTATTATAGAACAAATAATGTTTATATTAAATAAAAATAGTTTTTACTTTAACATACTAGGTGATATTAGTATGTTAAGTATGATTAGTATTGTGTTGATTATTAAATCATCTTTTAAAAAATAAAATGTCTGTCATAATGACAGACATTTTGTTTACTTAGCTGATAGAGCAGCCATGTTAATATAGTTATATGGTTGATTAAAGTGAGGTAAGAAAAATACATCTAAAAGTTTAATTTTATCTATTGTAACCTTTTCTTGAATAGCTAGAGAGAACATGTGAATAGCCATTGAAATATCATATTTTGATGCAAGTTGGGCTCCAAGTATTCTTCTAGTTTTTTTATCATAAACTATTTTGATTTTAACATTTTCATTTTTCTCTATAAATCCTGGTTTTTGTAGATCTTCATATGATGTGGTTTCAACTTCATATCCACAGTTTTTTGCCATACATTCTGTAAGACCTGTAGAAACCATTTTAAAATCATATATACATATACCATTAGAGCCTTGAACACCTATTGACTCTATGTTATTTCCACATATATTATGACCAGCTACAATACCAGATCTTACAGCATTAGTAGCTAATGCTATATAATTAAAGTCGTCTATAGAGTTATCATATACAGTTGCACAGTCTCCTATGGCATAAACATCTTTAATGCTAGTTTCTTGATTTTTATTAACAAGGTATGATCCATTTTTAAATAAATTTAAAGACTCTCTACCAAGAGTAGTATTTGGTTTGAAACCTATTGCTAAAACTACCATATCAGCTTTGTATTCAGCTTTATCAGTTACAATAGATTCTACCTTCTTATTACCTTTTATAGCTTTAATAGATTCACCAAGAGCTAGGTTAATTCCATGATTTTTTAAGTTTTCATTCATAAGACATGTAAACTCACTATCATAGTACTTAGATAAACAAGAATTATTTCTATCTACTAAAGTAACATTTTTCCCTTTTCTTTTAAAAGCTTCAGCAAGTTCAACACCTATATAGCCACCACCTACAACTACTACATTTTGTATACTTTGATCTTCAAGTTTAGTAATACATTTTTCAGCATCTTGATAAAGTTTTACAAACTGAACATTTTCAAGATTTGTGCCTTCAATATCAGGACATATAGGAAGTGATCCTGTTGCTAAAATAATTTTATCATAGCTTTCTTTAAATTTGTTTCCACCTTTATTAGTTGCATAAACTATTTTATTTGAAAAGTCTATATTATCAACTTTAGTTTCCATAAAAACTTTTGCACCTTTTTCTTCAAGTTTTTCTTTAGATGAATAAAAAAGTCCTGATGAGTCTTTAATTTGCTCTCCAATCCAAAGAGCCATTCCACAACCTAGAAAGCTTATATTAGAATTTCCATCAAAAACAACAACTTCATTATTTTTATAGTTATCAAGAATAGTATTAATAGCAGCAGTACCTGCGTGATTTGCACCAACAACAATTATTTTAGACATAAATAAATTCCCCCCCTAATAAATTACAAATACATTAGATTTATGATATAACAATATCTTTTTATTAACAAATACCATAAGTACTAGTTAATTTATAGAAAATGAAAGAATATAAAGTAAATAATATATAATTTGGACAGAAGGGAAAATTAATATTTTTTAATAAAGATTATCTTTAGAAGTGTAAAAAAAGTAGAGAATTTATTTCTCCACTTTATTTTTTATATAATATACTAAACTAAATACAATAAAAAGAATTATAGCTAATATAATAAAAATTTTATTAAACTTAATAAGTATTTCTTTAATTAAAGGTAGATTATATCCAACAGTATATCCTAAAGTCATTAAAAGTAAGTTATGAACAATTCCAGCAACAGATGCTGAAACTATAGCTTTAGTTTTATTAATTCTAAAAACACCAGCTGCTATAACTGTAATCATAGCAAGTCCTGGAACAAATCTATTAAATATAATTAAAGGTGCACCATATTTATTAAAAACTTTCCTAAGACCTTTTATCTTTTCGACATTACAATATTTAACAAAAAACATATGAGATATTATTTTATCGCCATACTTATAGCATATAAGAAATAATAATACATTGCATATAACAGTACCTGCTAAAGTAGAAAATACAATTAAAAAATTATTAAATACTTTAAGTGATGCTATATACCCTTCAACAACAATAATTGTATCCCCAGGATAAGGAGGAAACAACGCTTGAAGAGAAGAGTTTATAAACATAAATATATATGAAAGAAAGGAGTTATTATTTGCAAAGTTTTGAGCATGTTCTAATATGATCTGTTCCAAAAAATCACCTCAATAAATTACATTATAAAATATACTTAGTATTTTCTTTTTTTAGTTTTAGAATTTCTATTTGAAATATTTTTTCTTGTTTTGTCATTTTTATTATTAGGCTTTTTAAAGTTTTTATTATTAGAGAAGCTAATTAAAGAATTTTTTCCTTTAAGAAGGTCTTCTCTACCTGCTAGTTTTAAAGCCTTTTCAACTAACTTTCTATTTTTAGGGTCTCTATATTGAATAAGAGCTCTTTGCATAGCTTTTTCCTCAGAAGTTTTTGGAACATAAACTTTTTCCCCTGTTAAAGGATTCATTTCTGTATAAAACATTGTAGTAGATAAACTTCCAGGTGTTGGGTAAAAGTCTTGTATTTGTTCAGGGTTATATCCCATATCACGAACAAACTCAGCTAGTTCTATAGCACATTTTAAATCACTTCCAGGGTGACTAGACATTAAATACGGAACTAAAAACTGATTAAGTCCTAGATTTTTATTAATTTCAAAATATTTTTTAGTAAATTTATCATAAACTTCTCTTGTAGGTTTACCCATATGTTTTAATACTTGATTAGAAACATGTTCAGGAGCTACTTTTAACTGACCACTTATATGGTATTTAACAAGTTCTTTAAAAAACGTTTGATCTTTATCACATAGTAAATAGTCATATCTTATTCCAGACCTTACAAAAACTTTTTTTATTTTTGGAAGTGATCTTACCTTTCTTAAAAGAGATAAATAATCATTATGATCAGCTTCTAAGTTTTTACAAGGGGTTGGGAACATACATTGTCTAGATTTACAAACTCCATGTTTAAGTTGCTTTTTACATGAAGGTTTCCTAAAGTTAGCAGTAGGGCCACCTACATCATGTATATAACCTTTAAAGTTAGGTAAAGTAGTAAGTGTTTTTGCTTCTTCAATAATAGACTCATGACTTCTACTTTGTATAGTTCTTCCTTGATGAAAGGTAAGTGCACAAAATGAGCAGCCTCCAAAACATCCTCTTTGAGACGTTATACTAAATTCTACTTCACAAAGTGCAGGTATCCCACCTGAATTTTTATACATAGGATGATATGTTCTAGCATAAGGAAGTTTATAAACCATATCCATTTCTTCTTGAGTTAGTGGATATGCAGGTGGATTTTGTAGAACATAATTTTTAGCGTGTTTTTGTATAAGAGTTTTTCCTATAATAGCATCTTGAGATTCGTATTGAGTTTTAAAACATTTTGCATATTCTTTCTTACTTGTTGAAACATCTTCATAGGAAGGAAGAATAATTTTGTCATTTATACTTTCAGGATCACTTTCTAAATGACATGTACCTCTTATATATTTTATATCCTTTATATTTTTTCCATAACTTAAAAGATTTGCTATTTCTATAAAAGGCTTTTCACCCATTCCATATATTAAAAGGTCAGCACTACTATCTATTAATATTGAATTACGAACTCTATCATCCCAGTAATCATAGTGTGCAAATCTTCTAAGACTAGCTTCTATTCCTCCAATTATTATTGGAATATTTCCATATGCCTCTCTTATTCTATTACAATAAACAATTACAGCTCTATCTGGTCTATAACCTGATTTTCCACCAGGAGAATATAAGTCATCATGTCTTCTTTTTTTAGAGCTAGTAAAGTGATTTACCATAGAATCTATATTTCCAGATGAAACTAAAAAACCTAGTTTTGGCTTTCCAAGCTTCATAAAATCTTCTTTACTTTTCCAGTTAGGTTGGGCTATAATCCCAACTTTAAATCCTAAATTTTCTAAAAGTCTAGTTATAATTGCATGGCCAAAAGAAGGGTGGTCTACATAAGCATCACCTGAAACATAAACAAAATCAAGTTCTTCCCATCCTCTTTTTTTCATATCCTGTATTGAAACTGGCAAAAATTCTGCCATATACATCATCTCCTTAAGTAAAAAGTTCATATGTAACTATAGTGATACATAATATCTTAGTAATTATAACATAAAAATTTTTTAAAATAGTATTGATTTTTTTTCCTTTCCATATTACAATTGGGATATAAAACAGAGTATTTTAATAGGAATTATACACAATGAATTAGGAAAGTAAGCTAAAAGGAAGTATCAGAGAGGAGCCTACTAGGTGGGAAGGTTCTTATGGAATTTTAGTTGAAGTGCTCTAAGGAGTGTTAAGCTGAATTAAGTAGGTGGTTACGGTTTCCCTCCGTTATAAGGGATTAGCATGATTGTGCTATTAAAGATGTATGATTTTCATACAAACAGAGTGGAACCGCGGATAATACTTCTGCCTCTGAATTTATTTCAGAGGCAGGAGTTTTTTTATTTTTTATAGAAAAAAGGGGGACTAAAGGTGAAATACAATAGCATTTATGAAGTTATAGGAAATACACCACTTGTAAAATTAAATAGTACTAAAGAGGATATGGCTGAAATACTAGTTAAAATAGAGTTTTTCAATCCAGGGGGAAGTGTAAAAGACAGAGTAGCATTATCAATGATAGAAGATGCAGAGGAAAAAGGACTTATTAAAAAAGGAGATACAATAGTAGAACCTACAAGTGGAAATACAGGAGTAGGTCTTGCAATGGTTGGAGCTTCAAAAGGATATAAAATAGTTTTTACAATGCCAGAGACTATGAGTATTGAAAGAAGAAAACTAATGGGTGCTTTTGGCGCTGAAATAGTTTTAACAGATGGAAGCAAAGGTATGAGAGGTGCCATTGAAATGGCAGAAAAACTTTCAAAAGAAAATGGATATTTTATGCCACAACAGTTTGAAAATGAGGCTAATCCAAAAGCTCACATAAAAACTACTGCTGTGGAAATACTAGAAGATACTAATGGAAATGTAGACATGTTTATTGCTGGTATAGGTACAGGTGGTACTATAACAGGTGTTTCAAAGGTTTTAAAAGAAAAAAATAAAGATATTAAAATAGTAGGTATAGAACCAGCAGATTCAAGTGTTTTACTAGGTGGAAAGCCAGGACCACATAAAATACAAGGTATAGGAGCAGGATTTGTACCAAAAATATTAGAATTGGATATTATAGATGAGATAATACCTGTGAAAACATTTGAAGCATATGAAGCAGCTAGAAAAGTAGCATCAGAAGATGGGATTTTAGTAGGTATATCATCAGGAGCAGCTATTCATGTAGCCTATGAAAAAGCTAAGGAACTAGGACCGGGGAAAACAATAGTTGTTTTAGCTCCTGATACTGGAGAGAGATATCTTTCAACAGATCTTTTTCCACTATAAATTTTTATATAGGGAGGGTTAAATATGTTTAAGACTTTTAGGGAAGAGGCTAGAAATGTTTTAGAGAAAGACCCAGCAGCTAAAAATATGCTAGAGGTGGTTCTTTGTTATCCAGGTCTTCATGCAGTTTTGTTTTATAGACTTACTCATAAGCTTTATAAAAGAAAGTGGTTTGTACTTGCAAGGGTTATATCACAAATAGTTAGAGGCTTTACTGGAATTGAGATACATCCAGGAGCTACAATAGGAAAAGGACTTTTTATAGACCATGGAATGGGAATAGTTATAGGGGAAACTGCTGAAGTTGGTGATAATGTAACAATATACCATGGAGTAACATTAGGTGGAACAGGTAAAGATGTAGGTAAAAGACACCCAACCCTAGGTAATAATGTTATGATAGGTGCAGGAGCTAAGATTTTAGGGCCTATAAATATAGGATCTAATACTAAAATAGGAGCTAATTCTGTAGTTTTAAAAGATATAAAAGAAGGCTCTACTGTAGTTGGTATACCAGGGAGAGTTGTAACCCCCAGGGGAGAAAAGTTAACTTATATATATGAAGATAAAAATAAAAACGGAGCTTTATAGCTTCGTTTTTATTTTGTTTATTTATATAGAATATTGTATTATAATTGAGAATAAAGTTTATGTTAAAAGGTGGTTAATTTGAAGGAGAAAAGTAGTATAATAGATTATGCAAAAAGTATAGGCATTGAGTATATAGGATTTACTGATACATTATTTACAAAAGATTTTATAGAAAGGTTAAAATATAAAAGAGAAAATAATCTTTTATCAGGATTTGAAGAAGAAAATGAGAATATTAGAGTTAATATAGAAAATATACTAAATGGAGCGAAAAGTATAATATCTATAGGGATTCCTTACAAATATAAAAATCAAGATTATAAAAACCCATATGTTTCAAAGTATACTATGGGTAAGGATTATCATTTAGTACTTTTAGATAAACTTAATCTTATTAAAAACTATATAGAAAATAACTTTAATGAAAAGTGTGAGGTTTTTTGTGATACTGGAGTTTTATGTGATAAAGAAATTGCAAGAAAAGCTGGAATAGGATTTCAAGGTAAAAATACTAATATAATAACTGAAAGACATGGGTCATATATTTTCTTAGGGGAAGTAGTAACTACACTTTTTCTAGAGCCTTCTTTAGAAAAACATTCTCTATGCAAGTCCTGTAATAAATGTATTTTAGCATGTCCTGCTAAAGCAATAGACTTTACAGGTGTTAATGGAAAAAAATGCTTATCATATATAAGTCAAAAAAAAGATGACTTAACAGAAGAAGAAATGGATACTCTAGGTTTGAGAATATTTGGATGTGACACTTGTCAGGATGTATGTCCATATAATGAAGGAGTAGAAAAATCAAAAGTTGAAGAGTTTATTCCCTATGAGCATTTAATAAACATAGATTTTAAAGAAATATTTGAAATGACAAATAAAGAATTTAAAAGAAAATATGGTGTACATGCTTTAGCTTGGAGAGGAAAATATATCATACAAAGGAATATAATAGTTGCAATGGGGAATAGCAAAAATAAAGACTATATAAAATTTCTAGAAAATAAATTATGGGATCCTAGACTTCAAAAATACGTTAATAGATCAATGAAAAAACTAATGGATTTATAGGAGGATAAAATATGTTTAAAGGAATAGTAAAAGCACTTACAAAAGCACCAAAATTTATTTCAAAACCAAGTGTAAAAGTTGTTGCAGATTTATGTATTAAAAAATACGCAAATATAAAAATACACAATGAAGAAAATCTAAAAGATATAAAATCACCTGTTATATTTATATGTAATCATTTAAGTAATGCAGATGGCCTTATATTAAATAAAATACTTAAAGATCATAATCCATATTTTGTAGCAGGAGTAAAGCTAAACACAACTTCAATGAGTAAATTAGGACTTGAAATAGTAAATACAATTCCTATAAAAGCAAATAGTGCAGATGTTGAAGCTCTTAAAAAATGTATTGAAGCTATAAAAGACAATAAAAATATTCTTATATTTCCTGAGGGGACACGCTCAAGAAATGGTGAAATGATAGAAGGAAAAAAAGGTATAGTTTTAATTGCTAGAAAAGCTAATGTACCAATAGTTCCAATTGCTCTTTGGGGTACAGAAAAGCTAATGCCTATTGATGATAATGATATGGGAAAAGAGTTTTTCCAACATGCAGATGTAAATATATCTATAGGAGAAGCATTTAATCTTCCTAAATATAATAAAGAAGAAACTAAAGAAGAGTATTCAAATAATTGTCTTAATATGATTATGAAATCTATTTCAAATCAATTACCTGATAAATATAAAGGATTTTATAAATAATAGTAAGAAAAGTTGTAACTTAATTGTAGTTGAATTAGAAATTTTGATGTTGTATTATACAATTGTAGTTTATAGAAGAGAATTATACATAATTGTAGAAAGCGTGAACTTGAAAGGAGAAAAAATGAGTACAGATGAAGTGATAAAAAGGCTAGCTAAAGAATACCAGGGAATGGGATGTGGACTTAATTTTCAGTCTCCATTTGAGCTTTTAATATCAACTATGTTATCCGCACAAACAACAGATATAAGTGTTAATAAGGCTACTGAAAAGCTTTATAAAATTTATAATACTCCTTATGATTTTGCAAAATTAACTACAGATGAACTAGAACCATACATCAAGTCACTTGGTTTATATAAAAATAAAGCTAAAAATATAATTAATGCAAGTAAAAAAATAGTTGAGGATTTTAATGGTAGTGTACCAGAAACTATGGAAGAGTTAACTAGCCTTCCTGGAGTTGGAAGAAAAACTGCTAATGTTGTTATGGCTAATGCATTTGGAAAAGACGCTATAGCTGTAGATACCCATGTTTTTAGAGTATCTAATAGAATTGGTCTTGCAAATGCTAGTAATGTTGATCAAACAGAAAAGCAGTTAATGAACTGCATACCAAAATCTATGTGGTCAGATATGCACCATTATATTATATGGCATGGAAGAAAAATATGTAGCTCTAGAAATCCTAAGTGCTTAGAATGTGTGGTAAAAGAATACTGTAATTACTATAATAAGGAGGGGGTAAGATGAGTAAAAAGCTCAAAATTTTAATTGCTATTTTATCTATAGCAATACTTAGTGTTCCGATTGGTGTAGTAACAATGGACAAACTGGCCCCAAAAGACAAGATTTACGAAGGAATTTATATTAACGAAACAAATGTCGGAAATCTTTCAGCTAAAGAGGCTACTGAAAAAGTAACAAAACAATATAATAACGAGCTTCAAAATAAAAGCATTAATGCAATTTATAAGGACTTTTCATATGTTATAGACTATAAATCTTTAAATGCTCGTTATGATATAGATGCAGCTGTAAAATCTGCTATGGACTATGGAAAAGGAGGCAATCCTTTTACAAGAACAATTACAAGGTTTAAAGTTAAAAATAAACCTATAAAAATTGAACTTAAATTTTTAGCAGATGATACTAGAATAAAAGAAGATGTTAAAGCTATATCTAAAAAAATAGATCAAAAAGCTAAAGATGCAACTATATCTTATACAGGTTCTTTTAATGTAACAGAAGGAAAAGATGGATTAAAGGTCAATCAAGAAAAACTAGAAAAAGATCTTAAAAAAGCTATAAATCCAGAAAAAAAAGAAGAGGTAGTAGAAATACCTGTTGATGTTGTAAAGCCTAAAATAACTGCTTCTATGCTTAAAGAAATAGACACAAAGATTCAAAGCTTTTCAACAGAATTTAATCCTTCAAATCCAAATAGAGTAGGAAACATTAGAGTGTCCTCAGAGGCTATAAATGGTACAGTTGTTCTTCCAGGAGAGGTTTTCTCTACAAATAAAGCTATGGGACCTAGAGTAAAGTCAAGTGGTTATACAGAGGCTCCAACAATTGTTAATGGCACTTTAGTTCCAGGACTTGGTGGAGGAGTATGTCAAGTATCTAGTACGCTTTACAATGCAGCTCTTTTAGCGGACCTTGAGATAGTTGAAAGAAGACCACATAGTTTAAGAGTAAGTTATGTTCCAGCAAGTAGAGATGCTGTAATATCTGGAGATTATATAGATTTAAAATTTAAAAATACAACAGGATATCCTATATATATTGGAGGATATACATCTGGAAGTAGTGTAACTATGACTATATATGGTTCAAGTAAAGCCGCCAAAAAAGATGTTAAAATAATATCAGATGTTTATCAAACAATTCCTAAAGAAGGAAAAACACAAACAAAATCAAGAGCATATAGAAAAGTTTATGATTCAAATGGTAAACTTATAAAAGAAGAAAAACTATCTAATGATTACTACAAAGGATAAGTATTAACGTGAGGTGTATATACACTTCACGTTTTTTAGTATATAAAAGTATTTTTGTGACAATTACTATATATGAGAAAAGAGGTGATATGGTGAATGTAAATCTTGGATATGTAGCTATAGCACTTAAATTAGAAGATAGCTCTCCAAATAAAACAACAACTTATAAAACATTATCAAAAATTAATAAAGACCTTTGGGACAAAAGACTTTTAGATATTGCTATTAAAAATATAAAAAACACAGAAAGAATAATAAAGTACAATAATGCTTATGGAGTAAAGTTGTATAGGTTAACATCAAAGCTTATACCATTAGCTACACATAAGGAATTAGAAAATTGGGACTGGGAAAAGGATTTAAAGCCTTATTTTAAATCTCTTGGAGAAACAATAAAAAAATATAATATAAGAGTAAGTTTTCATCCAGATCATTTTGTTCTTTTAAATAGTTTAAAAGAAGAAGTATTACATACATCTATTAAAGACTTAGAATATCACAGTAAAATGTGTGATTTAATGGAATTAGATAATATAAAGCTTGTTCTTCATATAGGTGGAATGTATGGTGATAAAGACTCTGCAATACAAAGGTTTTACAAGGGATTTGAATTATTAGATAAAAATATAAAGAAAAAAATAATACTTGAAAATGATGATAAAATATATACAGCAGAAGATGTATTAAATATTTCGGAAAAATTAGGAGTTCCAATGGTTTTAGATGTGCATCATGATTTTTGTAATCCATCAAGTATTAGTTTAGATAAAATACTTAAAAGAATATATAATACATGGGAAAACCAAAATTGTCCTCCTAAATTACATTTTTCAAGTCCTAAAAGTGAAAAGGATTTTAGAGCACATAGTGATTATATAAACTCTGTAGATTTTTTAAGATTTTTAAATATTTCTAAAAAGATCGACGGAAGACATATAGATATAATGATTGAGTCTAAGAAAAAAGACTTAAGTATTTATAAATTAATTGAGGAAATAAAAAGTGAAGAAAATATAGAGGTTTTATCAGATTCAAGTTTTATATTTAAATAAAAAATAGGCTATATAGCCTATTTTTTAAATCATTTTATAAAGTTTTGCAAGTTTTGTAAAAGCAGGTAGAGAATTTTCTATTTTATCATATGATACACAATAAGAAATTCTAAAATATCCAGGACATCCAAAAGCAGAACCAGGAACTAAAAGAAGGTTAAACTTTTTAGCAGTATTACAAAACTCTTTATCATCTTCTATTGGAGATTTTGGGAATAAGTAAAAAGCACCTTCAGGTTTTATACAAGAAAAACCTATACTTGTTAAATGATTGTATAAAACATCTCTATTTTTCTTATAAACATTAACATCTACTTCTGCATCAATACATTTAGCAATTACTTTTTGAAATAATGAAGGGGCATTTACAAACCCAAGTATTCTATTTGCAACATTTAGTGAGTCAACAATATCTGAAAAGTTATCTATAAGACTATTTATAACAACATATCCTATTCTTTCACCAGGAAGTGAAAGTGATTTACTGTATGAATATCCTATAAAAGAGTTTTTATAATAATTTAATATACATGGAACTTTAACATTATCATATACTATTTCTCTATAAGGTTCATCAGATATTAAATAAATAGAAGTATTAAATTCTTTTTGTTTTTTCTCAAGTATACTTGCAAGTGACTTTAAAGTATCTTCTGAATATATAACTCCTGATGGATTGTTTGGAGAATTTATAATAATGGCTTTAGTAGATTTTGAAATAGAACTTTCTAATAGCTCTAAATTTATTTGAAACTTTTCAGTGTCAGCAGGAATAACTGTGAATTTTCCATCAAAGTTATCTACATAGTTTTTATATTCTCCAAAGAAAGGTGCAAATGTAATTACCTCATCTTCTGGGTTGATTAAAGTTTTTAAAATTATATTTAATCCACCTGCAGCGCCACATGTCATAACGATATTTTCTTTTGTAAGACTAAGATTTTCTTTTTTATTAATATGAGAAGATATTATATCTCTAACATCTTCAAATCCTGAATTATTCATATATCCATGAACAAGGTTAGGATTTTCTTCACTTAGAATATTATTTATAGCTACTTTAATATTTTCAGGAGGTTCAACATTAGGATTTCCTATACTAAAGTCAAATACATTTTCTTCCCCATATATAGCAGAAAGTTTTTTCCCTTCTTCAAACATTGCTCTTATAGTAGAACTTGCCGCTACTAGACTTTGCATTTTTTTTGATATCATATTTTAGGCTCCTTTTCCATAATTTAATTAATAATATTTTATCACATTAACGTGTAAACATAAATAAAGGTTATGAATTATCATAACCTTTATTTTACTTAGTTTGTTATTTTTAATTTTAAATCATTAACAGCTGATTTAAATGGAGGAAGTAAAGTAACTAAAAAGCATATTAATGTATCTGTACCTATTATAAGTCCATTAACTATAAAAGAATATAAAAATGCTCCTTGTCCCTCTGGTGCATATGAGCCGAAAAATATTGCTCCTGATATAAAGTGAAAAAAGAACCTACCAAAACCACCTATTAGAACTGCTAAAGAAAGATTGTTTTTAGCAAATCCTGCAAGTCCTATAGCTGCAAATGCAAAAGGGTAGTCAAATAAAAGTTGTGCCCAATGAACTACATACATGTCTTGTATAAGCTGTAAAATAGAGTATACAACACCTGCCATTATACCTCTGCTTGTTCCAAAAATATATGAAAATATCATTAAAGGAAGCATACTAGCAAGGGTTATAGAACCACCTTGAGGCCAATGATAAAGTTTTATGTAGGAAAGAACAAAAGACATAGCTATACAAATACTTGCATAAACTAAAGTTTTTGGAGTAAAAGATTTTTTATCTTTTTTTACTGCAAAATAATAAAAAAGAAATGATAGTAGTATAAGAGCTACTATAAAAGTAACTGATGTTGGTTTGATTTTTGAAAAGTCTTCAAAAAATTTCATTTTAAGCCCTCCTTAGCAACAAAATGTGCAAAGAAGGAGCGTATAGCTTCCCTAGCGCTGGTATTGTCCAGATCAGGTTAGAGGGTCGAAGGTTATCCTTCCTCTCAGCAATCGCTCCCCTAGCATACGGTTTCGTTGTAATTATTTTATTCTTTCATAATATTAGTATAAAAGGGAAATATAATCAAGTTTTATCGAAAAAAACATAATAAAAAAGTTTTTTAAAAAATTTTTTCAAAATATGTTGACATATTATTTATAGGATGTTATTATAAATGAGTAGTCACGTTGGCCCCTTGGTCAAGCGGTTAAGACACCACCCTTTCACGGTGGTAACAGGGGTTCGATTCCCCTAGGGGTCACCATCTGGAGAGATGGTCGAGTTGGTTTAAGGCACCGGTCTTGAAAACCGGCGTAGGGGTGACTCTACCGTGGGTTCGAATCCCACTCTCTCCGCCAATAACAGTAGTTACTACGGAAAATAAAAGAGATTG
>JAEWEN010000062.1 GCA_023389275.1 Bacillota bacterium | reverse complement strand
GAGCCTTGGGATATGCCAGGATATACAAGTAAAGTAATAATGGCAGCAGGAGCTTTTAATCAAGGTTCTTCAATTGAATTAAGTGCAGATGGTCCTATAAGAGAGCCATATATAGCTTATATTCAAGGTGGTCTTACATTTGATCATGGAAAAACAGGGGTTATGATAGGTCTTTCAAATGTACTTAATGATAAGTAGAGTTTAGTATATGGAAGGTGTATAAATGTTAAATATATTTAAGAATCTATTTACTAAGGAAGAATTGCTAAATGGAAATTTTGGTATTGAAAGAGAAGCTTTAAGGGTTGATAAAAATGGTGAACTTTCTAAAAAGCCTCATCCTAAGGTTTTTGGTGGTAAAATGGATAATAAATATGTAACAGTAGACTTTGCAGAAAGTCAGGTTGAAATGATAACACCTGTTATAAGCTCTTTAAATGAACTTTATGCTTTCCTTGAAAGGTTATATGATTATGTATGTTTAAATATTGAAGATGAATATCTTTGGCCACAATCTATGCCTGCTATATCACCAAGTTATATAAAGGTTGCTGATTTTGATAGTTCTAGTAAAGGAATAGAAGCTAGAAAGTATAGAGATTATTTAGTTGAAAAGTATGGCTCTAAAAAGCAGTTAATATCAGGTATACATTTTAACTTTTCATTTAATGAAAATATTATATCTAAGCTTTATAAATATTTTGGAGAAAGTGATTATAAGTTATTTAAAGATAGTATATATTTAAAAGTAACAAGAAATTACCTAAAATATAGATGGTTTATTGTATATTTATTAGGAGCTTCTCCAATAGTTCATAGTACCTATGATAGTAAATCATTAGAGTATATAGATAAAGTTAATGATGAAGTGTTTTCAAGTGATTATGCAATATCCTATAGAAATAGTAATATAGGGTATAAAAATTTAGCTGAAGTGTATCCTGATTACTCAAGTACTTTAAACTATGTTAAAAGTATTGAAAATTATGTAGAAAACGGAACTTTATACAATTATAAAGAGTTATATACCCATGTAAGGCTAAAAGCTAGAGATAATGAAAATTTATTACAATCTCTATTAGAGAATGGAATATCCTATATAGAAATAAGAAATGTAGATATAAACCCTTTTGATAAGGTAGGGATATCTTTTATGGATATGAAGGTTTTAAATATTTTCTTATTATTTTCTCTTATAGATGAAGAAGAAGACTATCCTGATTGGCAGGAAGAAGCATTATATAATCAAATAGCAGTTGCTGAACATGGTTTAGATAATTTACTTTTAAAGAAAAATGGTGAATTAATAGATAGAAAAAAATACTCAATTGAAATTTTAAATAAATTAAAGAACATAAATAAAATTTTAAATCTAAATCAAGAGGATACTTTAGAGTATGTAGAGAATAAAATAGATAACTACAGCTTAACCTATTCTTATAGATTTAAAAATAGTGCCATAAAAAATGGCTACATTAAGTATTGTTTAGATTTGGCTAATCAATATAAAAAAGATATAAATTTAAATCATAAAGATATGGATATATTAAGCTAGGATTTAATCCTAGCTTAATATATAAAAGTGTTAAATTATATAGTTGGAAGGTGTAAATGTGTTAAGCAAATATAAAAAAATTAATAAAAATGACCTTTTAACAGGTAACTTTGGAATAGAGAGAGAAGCTCTTAGGGTTGATAAAAACGGAAATTTATCTAAAAACAACCATCCAGATAGTTTAGGTCATAAATTAGACAATCCTTATATTACAACTGATTTTGCAGAAAGTCAGATCGAAATGATAACACCTGCTTTTTCTACTTTAGAAGAAACAAGAAACTTTTTAGAATCTCTTTATGATATTGTTTCTAATAGTATAGAAGATGAATATCTTTGGCCACAATCTATGCCTTGTAACATTCCTGAGGATAAGGATATTGTTATAGCGGATTTTGGAGATAAACAAGATGGAATTGATAAAATAGAATATAGAAAAAATCTTTTAGATAAATATGGAGCTAAAAAACAGCTAATATCAGGTATACACTATAATTTTTCATTTAAAGAAGATTTATTAAAAAGACTTTATGATATGGAAAAAAAGAAAACATCTTTTAAAGAATTTAAAAATAGTTTTTATTTAAAAATAACAAGAAATTTTTTAAGATATAGATGGTTTTTAATATATGTATTAGGTGGAACTCCAATATTTCATAAAAGTTTTTCAGACAACTGTATAGAAAAACTAAAATTAGTTTCTGATGAAGGATATTCAGGAAATGGAGTAGTATCATTTAGAAATAGTGAATGTGGATATACAAATAAAGTTGATTTATTCCCAAGCTATAAAAGTGTTAATTCACATATAAAAAGTGTAATAAAGCTTATTGATAAAGGCTTTATTGGAGATTTTAAAGAACTATATAGTCAAATAAGATTAAAAGCAAAGGATAACAATAATTTAATAGATTCTTTATTAAAAGATGGTATAGAATATCTTGAAATAAGAAATATAGATATAAATCCTTTTGAAAAAAGCGGTATATCTCTAAATGATTTAAAATTCATACATTTATTTGTAATATATATGTCTGTTAAAAAAGAAGAAAAATATTCTCAGTGGCAAGAAGAAGCTTTATATAATCAAAGAATAGTAGCTAAAGAAGGTACTGAGGATATAAAAATAAAGGTAAATGGTAATTTAGTATCTAAAAATGAAGCTGCATTAAATATAATTTCAGAAATTGAAACTATAAATAAAGAGCTTGCTTTAGAACTTGATGATGTAATACTTAGTATAAAAGAAAGAATAGAAAATTATAGCTTATCTTATGTAAGTAAGATTACAGAAAAAATTATAAATGAAGGTTATATAAAAGCTAATATGAATCTAGCACATTCTTATAAAGAAAGTGCATATAAAAATAGATTTAAAATGGTTGGATATGAAGATATGGAGCTTTCTACTCAAATTCTTATGAAAGAGGCTATAAAAAGAGGTATAAAAGTAGATATTTTAGATAGACAAGAAAACTTTATAGTTTTATCTGATAAAAATAAAGTGGAATACATAAAGCAAGCTACAGAAACATCTTTAGATAGTTATTCTACAGTTTTAATAATGGAAAATAAGGTTGTTACTAAAAAGGTGTTAAAAAGTAATAACATTAGAGTACCTCTTGGTGAAGAATTTAATAGCTTAGAGTCAGCTTTAGAGTCTTTAGATAGATATAAGTCTATACCACTAGTTGTAAAGCCTAAAAGCACTAACTTTGGAACAGGAATTAGTATATTTCCAGACGGAGGAAATATAGAGGATCTTTCAAAAGCATTTAAATTAGCATTTGAATATGATAGAACAGTTTTAGTGGAAGAATTTATAAAAGGAAAAGAATTTAGATTCCTTGTTATAGGTGATGAAGTAGCAGGCGTGTTAAATAGAGTTCCTGCAAATGTTGTAGGTAACGGTGTAGATAATATTGAAAAACTAGTAGAAGAAAAAAATAAAAGTTACTTAAGAGGAAGAGGATATAAAACTCCTCTTGAAAAAATAAGATTAGATGAACATGTTGATTTATTCCTTAACCAAAGTGGAATTAACACTAAATATATTCCTGAAAAAGATGAAATTATATTTTTAAGGGAAAACTCTAACATTAGCACAGGTGGAGATAGTATAGATTATACAGATGTTATGCCAAATAGATTTAAAGAAATTGCTGTAGCTTCAGCAAAGGCTGTTGGTGCTAAAATATGTGGAGTAGATCTTATGATAGAAAACTATGAAGATGAAAAATCTCCCTACGCTATTATAGAACTTAATTTTAATCCAGCAATTCATATACATTCATATCCTTACAAAGGTGTAGAAAGAAAAATAGCTGAAAAGGTTATTAGACTATTAGGCTTTATTAAGTAAATTTTAAATACAAAGTCTTCTACTTTAAAAGTAGAAGACTTTGTATTTTTTGTATGTATAAACTATAAATAGTAGATTGTTTTATAATATTTTTAAAAATAGGTAAGCTTACCTTAAAAGTAATATAAAATACTTGAAAGTTTATTATAATCTATAGTAAAATAGGCGAGTGATATTTGTATACATGTCCTCTAAAATATGTGAATTAATGTATGTTGTATTATTTGAGATATTAAAGGCAAACTAATAATGGGAGGTTAGTATATGAAAAAAATGAGTTTTTCAGCAAAAATATTTACTGGATTAATACTAGGAATAATATTAGGTATTATTATTAATACATTTTCTTTAAATGTTATATTAACTGTAATATCACCGGTTGGACAAATATTTTTAAATCTTATGAAAATGGTTATAGTTCCATTAATACTTGCTACACTAATTAATAGTATTACTGGTGTTGGAGATATGAATAGATTAGGTTTTTTAGGTAAAAAAGCACTTACATATTACTTTTTATCAACATTAGTAGCAGCTTTAGTTGCTGTGTCTCTTTCAAGTATTATAAAGCCAGGAATAGGTATCCCTATAAATGTACCAGAAGGAGCTATTAAAGAAACAGCTAGTATATCACAGCTTATAGTTGATATAATACCTTCTAATCCAATAAAAGCATTAGCAGATGGAAATACTCTTCAAATTATTGTATTTGGTGCTTTTTTAGGAGTAGCTATTAATGCAATAGGAAGTAGAGTAGACAATGTTAAAAACCTATTTACTTCTTTTGCAGAAATAATGTATAAAATAGTAGGAAGCATAATGAAAGTAGCTCCAATAGCAGTTTTTGCACTTATTGCTGATGTTGTTGCTACAAATGGAACTGCTATTATATTTACTTTGTTTAAACTTGTTTTAGTAATTTTATGCGGATGTTTAGTACAGCTTTTAGTAGTATATTCTATAGTAATTAAAACAATAGGAAAAATGAGCCCTATAAAGTTTTTTAAAGCTGTTTTACCTGCTCAATTATTTTCTTTTTCAACTGCAAGTAGTGCAGCAACACTTCCAATATCAATGAAGTGTATTCAAGAAGGTCTTGGAATATCGAAAACATTATCTAACTTTGTTTTAAATTTAGGCTCAACAGTTAATATGAATGGAGGAGCCATATATCAAGCAACATGCGCTATTTTCATATCTCAAATATATGGAGTAGAACTTGGAGTTCCTCAAATAATAATAATAATATTTACATCTGCTTTAGCATCTATTGGAGCAGCTGCAATACCTGGAACAGTTATTGTTATGATGAGTATGGTTCTATCAGCTGTAGGACTTCCTTTAGAAGCAATAGCTTTAATAGCTGGTGTAGATAGAATACTTGATATGTTAACAACTCCTGTTAATGTAACCGGAGACCTTGTAGCATGTGTTGTTGTTTCTGCATCAGAAGAAAAGAAAAATAATGCAAAATAAAAAGCACCAAACTAGGTGCTTTTTTTATGTAAATCAAAAGTCTAAAAGTTAAAGGTTATTTCATAGATCTAAAAAGACCAACTGCTTTTCCTAAAATTGTACACTCTTTTACTATTATATCTTCCATTAGTGAATTTTCAGGTCTAAGTATTATATGGTCTTCCTTTTTAAAGAATCTTTTAACAGTAGCGCTATCTTCAATTAAAGCTACTACAATATCTCCGTTTTCAGCAGTTGGTACACTTTCTACAATTAAGTAATCTCCAGTATTTATACCTATGTCTATCATACTATCCCCTTTTACTTTAAGCATAAATAGTGGATGACTAGATTTTAAGTATTCAGTTGATAAACTAAAAGTACTTACAATATTTTCAACTGCAAGTATTGGTGCACCTGCTGCAACCTGACCTATAATTGGTATATTAACAGTTTCTTGTCTAAGTTTAGTATCCTCTATAATTTCTATAGCTCTAGGTTTTGTTGGATCTTTCCTAATTACACCTTTTTTCTGAAGAGCAGATAGATGTGCATGTACAGATGACGTACTTTTAAACCCCATTCCTCTACAAATGTCACGAACAGAAGGTGGGTATCCTTTTAAGCGAATGTCTTCTCTAATAAACTCAAGAACTCTTCTTTGCTTTTCTGTTAACTCTTTACTTCTCATTTAACATTCTCCTTTCAAGAAAATCCTTTTCCTTTAAAGACTTATTTCATCTTTCTATAGCTTGTAAATTACATTCATTATAACATAAGTAAAAATAATTTCAAACTTACGTTCATAGATTCTTTCTTACACATTTTAAAAATGAGTTTTGACTAATAGGTATAAATATAAAGATAATTAAATTAATTACAATTATATCATAAAAATGTTTATATTCCGAATATTCAATATATAAATACAAATGGGAAAATAAATAATAATATGAAAATTATATAAACTAGACAATTATAAATACTTTTATTAAAATAGATTTATTGATAAAAGAAAGGAGAGTAGTAAAATGGAATTTTATGAAGATGATATTTGTGATTTAGACGAAACTAAATTATGTGATAACTGTGAAAAGTGTTTACATATAGGGGAGGAAGACTATATGGAAATACAAATTGATGGCGTTATAAAAGACGATGAAGAACTGCTTTTAGAATATGAAGACTTTGAAGTATATGGTGATGAAGTAACAACAGAAGAAGAGTTTCCATATGAATTTATAGAAGATAACGAAGAGCTTCGAGAAGAATATAATAAAAATATTGAAGATATTTTAAGTGGGAAAAAGGATACATAAAATGCATCCTTTTTTAGTTTACATAATATATATTATGTTTATTTTATTTTAAAATTAGCAAGTGGATTAGACTTAACTGCTTTTCTTAATTGTTCATCATCGATATGAGTATATATTTGAGTTGTAGATATGCTTTCGTGTCCTAAAATTTGTTGTAGAGCCCTAATATCAACGCCTCCGTGTTTATACATAAGAGTTGCTGCTGTGTGTCTTAGCTTATGAGGAGAACATTTTTCTATATCTAAATCTGCTAATTTAACATACTTTTTAACTAGTATTTCTACTGTTCTTTTATTAATTCTTTGTTTTCTTTCACTTAAAAATAAAGCATCTTCGTGTTCTTTTAAAGGGGTAGGTCTAACTGTTATATATGATTTTATTGAGTTTATACACAGTGGAGGAAGGTAAACAGTTCTTTCTTTATTACCTTTACCTACAACAGTTAAGGTATCTTCTTTAATCCTACTAATATCAATGCCTATAAGCTCTGAAAGTCTTAATCCGCAGTTTAAAAATAGTGATAATATAGCAAAATCACGTTCTTTATTTCTACCTACAATTGTACCGAAAACACTTTCTAAAAGATCTTGGCTTTGCTCAAGAGTTAAGTATACAGGCTGCCTTTTGCTAAGTTTTGGAGACTCCAGGTCTTTTGCTGGATTTTTCAAAATTATATCTGTTCTTTTTTCTAAATAAAGAAAAAATGCTCTAATTGCTGCAACCTTTCTAGCTCTAGCGTAGGAGCTATTTTTTCTTACTGAAGTAACATAATTAATAAAACCATAAATATCACCAAGTCTTATAGATCTTATAACATCATCATCTATATCTTTTATAGATATGTCTTCTACATCAAGCGAACTTTTAGATTTGTTTTTTACTATGTACTTTAGAAATAATCTTAAATCAACTTTATAACCCTCAACAGTATTTTCAGATTTACCTTTGATAGTAGAAAGATATCCTAAAAACTCATTTAACATATATGGTAAATCATCTGAGTAAATTTCGTACAAAATATCACCACCTTTTACTCTATTTTATCAAACATTTCGCTAAATATCAATTTAGCGAAATAATATATAGGTGTTTAAGCCATAATTTTTAACTTTTAATATATTTATATTAAAACATATATTAAATTGATTATAAGCTAAATTGCACGTGAATTATCTTTAATTACTTTATATTTACAATAAATAAAAGGAACTTAATACTTATTATAGTATTTTATTAAAATATAAAGTATAAATACCATAAATTTTTCATAATTTATGGTATAGAACATAAAACAACTTGGGAAATAATTATTTTAAAATTTAAAAGCATAATTATTTCCCAAAATTTATTTTTTATTTTTACTTTTGGTTTTCTTTTCTTGCTTTTGTATTTTCTTATTTGTATTACCTACATCTTTAACTAAAACTAAGGTAAAGAATAAAAATACAAATAAAACTAGTAAAAAAATTATAAACCTTACAATCATTTAAGAACCGCCTTACCTAATGTTTTTTATATCTAGATTTTTTTTGTATGTATTTATTATACATTCTATTAAAGCGCTTCTAAATCCTTTTTCTTCAAGGGTTCTAACACCTTCAATAGTAGTTCCTCCTGGAGAACATACCATATCTTTTAAAACTCCTGGGTGACTTTCAGTATCTAAAGCAAGCTTAGCTGTTCCAAGTATTGTTTGTTCTGATAATAAATAAGCATCTTTTCTAGGAACACCTAGTAAAACAGCTGCATCAGCCATAGCTTCAATCATAATAGAAACATAAGCAGGACCACTTCCAGATACTGCTGAATAAGCATTTATAAGCTCTTCTTTATCAACTACACAGCACTTTCCAAAACTTTCAAGCAAACTTATAACTTTAGTTTTTTCACTATCTGTAACATACTCATTAAAGTAAATTGCTGTAAAGCCTTCAAGGCTTAATGCAGGGGTATTAGGCATAGTTCTAACTATTTTTTTATCTCCTAATATACTTTGAACCCTTGATACTTCATAGCCTGCAGCTATAGTAATAACTATTTTATCACTTGTTATAACATCTTTGATTTCTTTAAGTACAACATCGTATATATTAGGTTTAACTGCTATAAATAAAAAATCTGACTTTTTTGCGACTTCCAAAGAAGAACTTAATGCAGACACACCTAAGGCTTTTAGTTTTTCTAGCGCAGAAGCATTTTTATCATAAACACATATTTCGTTTGGATTAATACCTTTTTCAAGCATACCTTTTAAAATGGCAAATCCCATATTTCCAGCTCCAATAAATCCTATCATTAACATCTACCTCCAAACCTTCATTATTATAATTATAATGAAATGTACATACAATTATCAACTAAAATTTATTAATAATGAATTTCATTTAAAATAACTGTATGTATAATATATTTTAAATATTCTATATACAAAGAATATTTTTTGTATATAGAATTTACAGTTTATTTATACTAATTAGTCATAACTACTTTTTAAAATGTGTGAGAAAAAATTATACAAAAATAGCATTAAGGATAAACCTTAATGCTATTAAATTAAACTTCTATATTAACCTTTACTTCATCTTGTGATAAACAATTAATTGCAGGTTCTACAGCTTCTTTAATAAACTCTTCTACCTGTTCTTTAGATCTACCTATAAAGTTTTCAGGTTTTAAAACAGACATTATTTCTTCTTTATTTAAATTAAATACTTTATCACTACATATTCTATCTATTAAATCATTTTCACGACCAAATTCCTTAACTTCTCTAGCTGATTCCATAGAATATACTCTTATTTTTTCATGAAGAAATTGTCTGTCTCCTCCTTTTTTAACAGCTTCCATTAATATATTTTCAGTAGCCATAAAAGGTAATTCTTCATTTATATGTTTATTTATAACTTTTTCATAAACAACAAGGTTAGAAGATACATTTATGTATAAATTAAGTATACCATCTAGAGTTAAGAATGATTCAGATGTAGATAAACGTTTATTAGCAGAATCATCTAAAGTCCTTTCAAACCACTGTGTAGATGCTGTAATAGCTGGATTAAGTGAGTTTATTATAACAAAACGTGAAAGAGCACATATTCTTTCTGTTCTCATAGGATTACGCTTATAAGCCATAGCTGATGAACCAATTTGATTTTTTTCAAAAGGCTCTTCTACTTCTTTTAAACTTTGAAGTAGTCTTATATCATTGCTAAACTTATATGCACTTTGTGCAATAGAGCTAAGAGTATTTAAAACTATCATATCTTGTTTTCTAGGATAAGTTTGACCAGTTACCTTAAAACATTTATCTTTAAAACCTAATTTTTCACATATAATAGAATCTAAAGCTTTAACTTTTTCATGATTACCTTCAAAAAGGTTTAAAAAACTTGCTTGTGTACCAGTTGTACCTTTTACACCTAAAAGTTTAAGATTATCTATAGTAAAATTTAAAGTTTCAAGATCCATTAAAAGATCTTGTATCCAAAGAGTAGCTCTTTTACCTACTGTTGTTAATTGAGCAGCTTGATAATGGGTGAATCCTAGTGTTGGAAGTGCTTTGTATTTTTCGGCAAATACTGTTAAATTTTTAATAACTTGAACTAATTTGTTTCTAATTAGCAAAAGACCTTCTTTCATAGCTATTACTTCAGCATTATCTCCTACATAACAGCTTGTTGCTCCAAGGTGTATTATACCTTTAGCATTTGGGCAAACAACTCCATATGCATATACATGAGACATTACGTCATGTCTAGTTTCCTTTTCTCTTTTTTTAGCAATATCAAAATCAATGTTTTCAATATTTTCTCTAAGTTCTTTAATTTGTTCATCTGTTATTGGAAGACCTAGTTCTTTCTCAGCTTCTGCAAGTGCAGTCCAAAGTCTTCTCCAATTTTTAATTTTATATTCTTCGGAGAAAAGATATGACATTTCTTCACTTGAATATCTAGATATTAGTGGGCTCTCATATTTGTTATGCATTATTTGAATCTCCTTTTCTTATGTTAAATTATTTATAAATAAAATTGGAGGGATTAAAATCCCCCCAAAATTTATTATTCTACTTTACAAAACTTTCTATTCTATTTAATCCTTCTTCAATAATTTCCATTGAAGTTGCATATGAAAGTCTAATATAATTATCAGCTCCAAATCCTGAACCAGGAATAGCTGCAACCTTTGCAAAATCTAAAAGTGCATCACAAAAATCTACTGAACATGTTATATTTTTACCGTGTAAAGTTTTACCTATAAAATTGCTTATATTAACCATTACATAAAAAGCTCCTTTAGGTTTTCTACATGATAATCCTTCAATAGAGTTTACCTTGTCAACCATAAAGTCTCTTCTTTTACAAAACTCTTGATTCATTTTTATAACATCTTCTTGTGATCCTTTAATAGCCTCAACACTTGCATACTGTGCAATAGAGTTTGGATTTGATGTTGCATGACTTTGGAAGTTTGACATTACTTTTGAAACTTCTTTATTAGCAGCAGCATAACCAATTCTCCAACCAGTCATTGCATAAGCCTTTGATACCCCATTTATAACAATAGTTCTTTCTTTTAATTCATTAGATAAAGAAGCAATACTAATATGTTTAGTATCATTATAAACTAATTTTTCATATATTTCATCTGAAATAACAAATAAATCATTTTCTTCAACTAGTTTTGCAATATCTTTAATTTCTTCTTCACTATATACTGCACCAGTTGGGTTATTTGGGCTATTTAAAATAATAGCTTTAGTTTTATTAGTAATAGCAGATTTTAAATCACTTACTTTATATTTAAAGTCGTTTTCCTCAAGAGTATCAACAAAAACAGGTGTGGCACCTACTAGTTTAACAAGCTCTGGATAACTAACCCAATAAGGTCTAGGTACAATAACCTCATCTCCATCATTACATATAGCAAAAAGTGCATTATATAATGAATGTTTTGCACCATTTGATATTACGATTTGAGATTCTTCATAATCTAGTCCATTATCCTTTTTTAGTTTTTCACATATAGCTTGTTTAAGCTCTGATATTCCTGAAGCTGCTGTATATCTTGTTAATCCATTTTTAAGAGCAGATTCTGCTGCATTAATTATATTGCTTGGAGTATCAAAATCTGGTTCCCCAGCACCAAAACTTACTATATCAATTCCTTCAGATTTTAATTTTTTTGCTTTTGCTGTAATAGCTAATGTAACAGACGCTGATATGTCTTTTGCTTTTCTTGATAGTTCCATAATAAAGCCAAACCTCCAAATATTAATAAATTGTTTTTAAAGTATTTTGTATTATAGTTAAAGATTCCTCAAGTTGAGGTTTATATATAAGTTTTAACTTATCGTAATGTTTTTGCCCTACATCTGTTATTTTATATAATCTTTTTGTTTTTTTATCAGGCTCTAGCCACCATCCTTCTATCAACATATCCTCCTCCATTTTTCTAAGTAGGGGATATATCATACCTGGACTTGGCTTCCATAAATAATCAAGGCACTTTTCAATTCCTTCTATTAACTCATTTCCATAACAACTTTTTTCTATTAAAAAATTAAGAATAAAAAGTTTAACTAAGGTTGTAGTATTTACTTTATGGGTTAATTGTCTATTTCTTGATAAACCATTTGACATAAAATCTACCTCCCCTTAAGTTTTTGTATATGATCTAATGTAATTCCCTTACTACCTATTACAAACTCACCATTTGAAGCAAGTTTTTCATGACAATCACTACCACCAGTTATTAAAAGATTGTTTTTAATAGCAAAGTTTAAAAGCTCTCCTTCATTTAACCTAGAGTGTAGTGTATGAAAAACTTCTATTCCCTCAATTCCATATTTTATCATATCAGTTATAACTTTGGATAGACCAAAAGATTGGATAATACATGGATGTGCTAATACAGGAATACCTCCAGAGCTTTTTATAAGATTAATTCCATCTTCCGAACTTAATTTGTATCTTTCTACAAATCCAGGTTTATTATTTCCTAGTACTTTTTCAAAAGCTAAATTTGTATCTTTAAAATATCCTTTTTCTACTAAACATCTAGCAATATGAGGTCTCCCTATTGAAGATTCTTTAGATGCTTTTGAAAAGACCTCTTCAATTTCTATATCATAACCTAAATGTTTTAACTTATTTACTATTTCCTCAACTCTATTTACTCTAAAATTTTTAATTTTATTAAGAGTTTTAAGTAAATTTTCATTTTTATAGTCAATATTATATCCTAATATATGTACTTCTTCTCCATTATAAGATGTGCTTAACTCAACACCTGGTATAATATCCAAAGATTTTTCTTCTAAATAGTGGATATCCTCAAAAGCTGCAACAGTATCATGGTCTGTAATAGATACTCCTTTTAAGGATCTTTTTTTGCAAATTTCAATTATTTCCTTAACTGATAAAACTCCATCAGAATAAGTGGAATGAACATGCATATCATAATCAATCATAAAATCACCACTTTTAATATATTTTATTTTAAATATATCACTATTAATAACAAGTGTCTACTATATGAAAGCTTTAAAATTATATTTTTTATACTGCCTTTTATCTTTCAGTAAGAATAAATTTTATAGCAGTTCTTTCCTCACCAGATATATTTACATCTGTAAAAGCTGGAATACAAACTATATCTTTTCCAATAGGTGCTAAAAATCCACGTGTAATAGCAATTGCCTTAACAGCTTGATTAATAGCTGCCGCTCCTATAGATTGGATTTCAGCTGTGCCTGATTCTTTTATAGCTGCTGCAAGTGCTCCTGCTACTGAATTAGGATTAGACTTTGATGATACCTTTAATACTCCCATTATTGTTACCTCCATACCATAAATATAAATTGCCATAAAAAGATTTATTCGACATATTTTAACTTTTTCCTTCCAGTTTATATAAAATATCCACTTATATTATCATATTACTTAATAATTTCTTATTAATTAGTATCATAATATAAAAAACGGGACATAGTCCCGTTTGTTATCTACTTCGCATATTCAATTGCTCTAACTTCTCTAATTAAATTAACTTTAATTTGTCCAGGATATTCAAGTTCATCTTCAATTCTCTTTACTATATCCCTAGCCATTTGCATAGCTTCTAAGTCAGTAATTTGTTCTGGTTTTACCATTATTCTAATTTCACGTCCTGCTTGTATAGCAAAGGACTTATCAACGCCATCAAATGAATCGGCGATTTCTTCAAGTTTTTCAAGTCTTTTTATATATGCTTCAAGAGTTTCTCTTCTTGCTCCAGGTCTAGCCGCTGATATAGCATCAGCTGCTTGAACTAAAATAGCTTCTATTGTCTGAGGTTCAGTATCTGCATGATGTGCAGCTATAGCATGTATAACAGCAGATGATTCACCATATTTTTTAGCAAGATCACTACCTATAATTGCGTGAGGACCTTCAACTTCATGATCAACAGCTTTACCAATATCGTGGAGTAAACCAGCTCTTTTAGCTAAAGCTACATCTGCTCCAAGTTCAGCTGCCATTAATCCAGCAAGGTTAGAAACCTCTATTGAATGATTTAGTACATTCTGTCCATAACTTGTTCTGTATTTTAACCTACCTAAAAGTTTCATAACCTCTAGGTGTATACCATGAACTCCTGTTTCGAAGGTTGCTTGTTCACCTTGATCTCTTATTTCGTTTTCTACTTCTTTTTTAGCTTTTTCAACCATCTCTTCAATTCTAGCAGGATGGATTCTTCCATCAGCAATTAATTTTTCAAGTGCAATTCTTGCAACTTCTCTTCTTATAGGATCAAATCCTGATAATATAACTGCTTCTGGAGTATCATCTATTATAAGATCTATTCCTGTAAGAGTTTCAAGAGTACGAATATTTCGACCTTCACGTCCAATAATTCTTCCTTTCATTTCGTCGTTAGGAAGAGATACAACTGAAACCGTTGTTTCAGCTACATGATCTGCAGCACATCTTTGAATTGCACATGTAATAATTTCACGAGCTTTTTTGTCTGCTTCTTCACGAGCCTTAGTTTCAATTTCTTTAATCATTATAGCTACTTCGTGTCTTACTTCTTTTTCAACATTGCTTAAAAGTATTTGTTTTGCCTCATCTACAGTAAGGCCAGCAAGTTTTTCAAGTTCTTCAACTTGCTTTTTATAAATTTCTTCTACTTCTTCTTTTAGTTTTTGAACGTCAGCCTGCTTTTTTGTTAAATTTTCTTCTCTTTGTTCTAAAGCTTCAATTTTCTTGTCTAAAGATTCTTCTCTTTGAATTAATCTTCTTTCCATTCTTTGAAGTTCACTTCTTCTTTCACGAACTTCTTTTTCATATTCAACTCTAAGTTTATGAACTTCTTCTTTGGCTTCAATTATAGATTCCTTTTTCTTAGAATCAGCGTCTTTTTCAGCATCAGATATAATTCTTTTTGCAGTTTCTTCTGCAGTATTAAGCTTACCTTCCGCAATATTCTTTCTGATTATGTATCCAATAATAAGGCCTATAATAACTCCACCAGATATCATTAATAATTCTACTGCTGTAGGAATAAAACACACCTCCCTTAATTAAGCAGAAAATACCTGGGTTACAGAAACTCGTATAATTTATCTAGAAGCATAAAATAATGATTTTAAGCATAACTAAACCATTATTTGTCTTAATTTTATTATAAGATTAAAATTATGTCAAGTTAAATAATATTCCCTAACTTTTATTCATTTATACTCAAAACATTGATTTTAAAGGCTTTAGAGAGATGGTATTTTATCCCATATACTCTTAAGGCCTTTTATATTAATAAAAAATAAATAATAAAAATATAGTGTAAATTTGTGGCTTAGTTATAAGTCTTTTAATAGTTTCATTATTACTTCACTTGAATATCCCTTTGAAGAAAGATGCCTATAAAGTTTTTCCTTCTTTTTATTATTATCATACTTATCTAATG
The DNA here is from genome assembly GCA_023389275.1 of Bacillota bacterium. GTDB lineage: Bacteria > Bacillota > Clostridia > Clostridiales > Caloramatoraceae > Clostridium_AB. The sequence goes on along the minus strand of JAEWEN010000062.1, from coordinate 15,552 downwards.
AAGATAATTTTTTATAAAAAACATTTTTAGCTGTTTCAAACTCTAAATCATTATTAAAATTTAAATTACTTATTATACTAGACGAAATGCCTCTTTGTTTTAACATATAAATAATTTTGTTTTTACCATACTTTTTATATGTTAAACAGCTGTTTACATAACTTTGAGCGTATTTATTATCATCTATAAAGTTATACTCTTTAAGTTTTTCTAGAACATCACTTATGATAATATCATCATAACCTTTTTTATAAAGCTTATTTCTAATTTCATATGTAGTATTATCTTTAAAGGATATAATATCTAATGCTTTATTAAATGCTTCTTTTTTATTGTCTTCAAATAATATTTCCTTAAATTTATCATAATTTATTTCAGTATTTTCTTTTATTTTGTATTTTACAATTTGTTCTATTGATAAATCATGTTCCTCATCATTTTCCAAATATACTTTATATGAATTTCCATATTTGTTTTTATTAATGTTTATAATCTTCATAAATTACCCCTTAAAATAAAATTAAGCACCTAATAAAAGGTGCTTTTAAAATTAACTATTCTTTATCTTTTTTTGCTTCTTGTTCAGTTTTTTTACTTCCTACCTCAACTTTAGGAATAGGTAATGAATGTTTTTCTCTTATCTTAGTTTCAATCTCTAAAGCTATAGAAGGATTCTCACGAAGGAAGTTTTTAGAGTTTTCTCTTCCTTGACCAAGTCTTTGCTCGTTATATGAGAACCAAGCACCACTTTTTTGAACTATATCATTAGCTACTCCAACATCTAATATGTTTCCAACTTTTGATATACCTTCACCGTACATTATATCAAACTCAGCAATTTTAAATGGAGGAGCTACTTTATTTTTAACAACTTTAACTCTTGTTCTATTTCCTACAATATCTTCACCTTGTTTAATAGAATCTATTCTTCTAACATCAAGTCTAACAGATGAATAGAATTTAAGAGCTCTACCTCCTGTTGTAGTTTCAGGATTTCCAAACATTATACCAACTTTTTCTCTAAGCTGATTTATAAATATAGCAACACAGTTAGATTTGTTAATAGCACCTGCAAGCTTTCTTAAAGCTTGAGACATTAATCTAGCTTGAAGTCCAACGTGGGAATCTCCCATTTCTCCTTCTATTTCTGCTTTTGGAACTAAAGCAGCAACAGAGTCTACAACTATTACTTCTACAGCACCACTTCTAACAAGAGCCTCTGCAATTTCAAGAGCCTGTTCTCCTGTATCAGGTTGAGATACGATTAAATTTTCAATATCTACACCTAAGTTTTTAGCATATTGAGGATCTAGTGCATGTTCTGCATCAACAAAGGCTGCTGTTCCTCCCATTTTTTGAGCTTCTGCAACTATATGTAAGGCAACTGTAGTTTTACCTGAACTTTCAGGTCCAAAAACCTCTACAATTCTTCCTTTAGGTACCCCACCAATTCCAAGTGCGATATCAAGATCTAAACAACCAGTTGATATAGAATCAAGGTTAAGCTTAGAGTCTTGCCCTAATTTCATAATTGATCCTTTACCAAATTGTTTTTCAATTTGTCCAAGAGCCAACTCAAGAGCTTTTTGCTTTTCAACGTTCATTTAATCAAATCCTTTCATACTATCGAACACAAGTTTATATAAGTACATTATAATACTTGTTTTTAAAGCTGTCAAAGTATTTTACATATTTTATTAAAGATTATATCCTTAATAGGAGTATATATACATTTGTCCCCTATATATAACATAGGGGACAAACCTTAGTTGTTTGTATTTAAAACATTTTTATTTTTATAAATGTAATCTACTCCTGAAAGTATAGTAGCTATTAAAGCAATTATAACAACTACATTGTAGTATGGTACATTTAAAAGAGCTAATATAATTGCAATTATTTGAGTTACAGTTTTAATCTTGCCCCAAATACTTGCAGCAATAACCAATCCATCTGATGCGGCTACAGCACGGAATCCTGTTATAGCAAATTCTCTTGCTATAATTATAAATATAATCCAACCTTCTATTCTACCTAATTCAACTAGTGATATAAAGGCTGCTGTAACCATAAGCTTATCAGCTAGTGGATCTAAAAATTTCCCAAAATTAGTAACCTCATTTCTACTTCTAGCTACATACCCGTCTAAATAATCTGTTATAGAAGCTATAACAAAAATTACTGTTGATATAATCATGTTATATTCTATATTTGAATATATAAAGAATAAAAATAAAGGTATTAAAATTATTCTAAGTAATGTAATTTTATTTGCAAGATTCATGGTAAACATCTCCTATTAGGTCATAAGTATAGGCTTCTTTTATCTTTACGTTTACAATATCTCCAGTTTTTAGGTTAATATCTGAGTTAATATAAATGTTTTGGTCAATATCAGGTGCGTCTTGATAACTTCTTCCATAATATTGATTATTTTTCCCTTTACCTTCAACAAGAACTTTTAAAACCTTATTAACTAACTTTTTATTATTTTCTAGAGAATTCATAGATTGAAGCTGCATTAATATATTCTTTCTAGATTCTTTTAAATTCTCCTCTATTTGGTTGTCAAGTTTTGCAGCTAAAGTTCCTTCTTCAGGAGAATATGTAAATATTCCTACCCTGTCTAAAAGATTTAACTTTATAAAATCCTTTAATTCATTAAAATCTTCTTCAGTTTCTCCTGGAAATCCTACAATTAAAGAAGTTCTAATTACAGCATCTGGCATTTTAGTTTTTATTCTATTAATAAGACCTAGTATTTCTTCTTTTGATGTAGTTCTTTTCATTGCTGTTAAAATATTGTTGCTAATGTGCTGCATAGGTATATCAAAGTAATGACATACTTTTTCACTTTCAGCTACTGCATCTATAAGTTCGTCTGTTACATCTTCAGGATAACTATACATTACACGTATCCATTTAAGATCTTCAATTTTTTCAAGTTCCTTTAAAAGTTTAGGTAATGTTTTTTCTCCATATAAGTCTACACCATATTTTGTAGTATCCTGTGCTACTAAAATAATTTCTTTTACACCTTGGCTTACTATGTCTTTAACCTCTTGAATAATATTATCCATTTCTCTACTTCTAAATCTTCCACGAAGTCTAGGTATTATACAGTAGCTACAGTTATTATTACATCCTTCTGCTATTTTTACATATGCATAGTGAGAAGGGGTAGATAATATTCTTTTTTCATAATCAAGATTATAGTTAATTTCATCTGTACTTATTATACCTTTTTCACCATTAAGTGTTTGTTTTACTATTTCAGCAATTTGTCTATATGTTCCTGTACCTACTACAGCATCAATTTCTGGCATTTCAGACATAAGTTCATCTTTGTATCTTTGGGCCATACATCCTGTAACTATAACAGATTTACATTTTCCCTCTTCTTTATTTTGGGCCATTTCAAGAATAGTATTTATAGACTCTTCTTTTGCCGATTCTATAAATCCACATGTATTTACTATTATTACATCAGCAGTTTTAGGATCAGTTACTATACTATATCCTTCCTTAGATAATATAGATAACATAATCTCTGCATCTACTCTATTTTTATCGCATCCTAATGACACCATTCCAACGTTGTAGGTCATTTTTTATCCTCCTAATTGTTTCTTTATAATTTATAAGTAAATTTATTTTATCAATAATTAAATAATATCAAATTTAACTTTACTGAACAACAAAAACTAAATCAAGCTAAAAATTAGATATATCATCTTTACTTATTAAAACTTGACGTGGTTTACTACCTTCTTGAGGTCCTACCACTCCTTTAACTTCCATTGATTCAATTAATCTAGCAGCTCTATTAAAACCTATTCTAAGTCTTCTTTGAAGCATAGAAGCAGATGCTTGACCATATTCTACAGCTATTTTTATAGCTTCATTTAAAAGAACATCTTCCTCTTCATCTACAGAGTCAGATTCTGGTTTTAACTTTTCAATCTCTTCTATAGCCTCTTCATCATAATTTGTTTTAAAAGACTCCTTTAAAAATTCTACAACAGAGGAAACCTCTTCTTCTGTAATAAATGCTCCTTGTATTCTAGTTGGTTTATTAGAACCTATAGGTAAAAATAACATATCACCTCTACCTAAAAGCTTTTCTGCACCACCCATATCAAGTATAGTTCTAGAGTCTGTTTGACTTGATACAGCAAAAGATATTCTAGATGGAATATTTGCTTTAATAACACCTGTTATTACGTCTACAGAAGGTCTTTGTGTTGCTATAACTAAGTGAAGCCCTGCTGCTCTAGCCATTTGTGATAATCTACAAATAGAGTCTTCAACATCCCTTGGTGAAACCATCATAAGGTCTGCTAATTCATCTATTATAATAACAATCTTAGGCATTTTCTCTCCAATACCCTTTGACTTTACAAGATTGTTATATCCGTCAACATTACGAACATTATTTTCAGCAAATATTTTATATCTTTGTGTCATTTCATTAACAGCCCAATAAAGCGCAGATGCAGCCTTTTTAGGATCAGTTACTACTGGTATTAATAAATGCGGTATTCCGTTATATATAGAAAGTTCAACAACCTTTGGATCTATTAATATCATTTTTACATCTTCAGGTGACGATTTGTATATAAGACTAGTTATAAGAGTATTTATACAAACACTTTTTCCAGACCCTGTAGCCCCTGCAACAAGAAGATGCGGCATTTTACCTATATCAGTTACTACACATTTTCCTGTTATATCTTTTCCAAGAGCAAATGAAAGATTAGATCCAAATTCATTAAATTCATGTGACTCTATAACTTCTCTTAAAAATACAGGTAAGATTTCTCTATTTGGAACCTCAATACCTACCGCTGCTTTTCCAGGTATAGGAGCTTCTATTCTAACAGATGAAGTAGCAAGGCTTAGTGCCAAATCATCTGAAAGATTAACTATTTTACTAACCTTTACTCCTGGACTTGGATGAAGTTCGTATCTAGTTACAGATGGTCCTCTTCTTACCTGAACAACTTTTGCATCTACATTAAAACTTTGTAAAGTATCTTCAAGCATTTTGGCATTTTCTAAAAGGTGCTTTTTATCATCAGCACCATTTAAGACTTGAGGTTCATTTAAAAGATTTATATCTGGGAAAATATACTCTTTCTTTTCCTCTCTTTCCATAGAAGGAATACTAATTTTTATATCTTCTCTTTGATCTCGTTTTTTCTCATGACGTTTATTTGAAGAAACTACATTAGGTATAGGAGCTGACTTTGAAATGTCAGGAGGCATTTTACTTTTTATACTTTCTTCAATGCTTTCTAATGAATCAAATATTTGAATATTAGACTCATTAAACTCCTTAGGTTCAGCTGATGTTTTTATAACTGTAGTTTTATCAAGATCTTTACTATTATTTTTTTCATTATTAGTAGTCACATCATCTTTTTTAAAGGATTTAACCTTTTCAGATAAGTCAATTTTCTTTATATTGTTTATAGACTCTTTAAACATATCACTTGACTTGTTTATAAATGACTTAAACACTTCTGATACAGTTACTTCAGTTATAAACATAGCAAGTGCAATTCCCACAAATACTAGTATAATATAAGTTCCTACTTTTCCAAACATATATAAAAGAGGAGAAACTATAATTTCACAAAAAACTCCTCCACCTGTTTTATTCATCCCGTTTTCTACTGCTAAAGAAACTTTAGATGAAAAGTCTTTTTCATCAGTAGAGGTTGAATATCCTATATGTACCATAGATATAATATTTATTATAAATAATTGAATAGCTACTATCTTTTTTTCAAAATGAATGTGTCCTTTATTAATAATAAATACTATAGAAGAAATTAGCATTACTATAGGTATAAAATATGCTGTAATTCCAAATAGTGCGAAAAAAGCATTTCTAATAAATACACCTATAACCCCTGAAGGTTTTATATATATGCTAAATCCTACGAGTATAGAAAACGCAAGTAAAAATAGTCCATTAGTTTCAGTTTTAAATTTACTTGTGTTTGATGTAGAACCACCATTTCTTTTACTTCCAGCCTTTTTGGGCAAATAAATCACCACCTTTAATTAAGTAATTGTAATTTTTATGTTTATAAAGCAAATGAATTATATCATAACATATTTATTTTATCAAAAAAAACAAACAAAAACTTTGTTAATTTAATTAATATATTAACAAAGTTTTCAATCATTTTATATAGTATTTTTATTTATAAGTTCATAAAGCTTTTTAAGAGCATGGCTTATACCACCAATTTCATTAATTAATCCTATTTCTTTAGCTTGCTCACCAATTAAAATAGTTCCCATATCATTTAAAAGCTCATCTGTTTGCATCATTAGTGCCTTTAAATCTTTAGATGATATACTTGAATTTCTAGTTATAAAATTTATAATTCTATCTTGCATTTTGTTAAAATACTCAAATGTTTGAGGAGCGCCTATTACAAGTCCATTCATACGTACTGGATGTATTATCATAGTAGCTGTTGGCGATATAAACGAATAGTCTGTTGAAACTGCAAGAGGAACTCCTATACTATGACTTCCTCCTATTACTAGTGATACACAAGGTTTTGTAAGACTATTAATCATCTCTGCAATTGCAAGTCCTGCTTCAACATCTCCACCTACTGTATTTAAAACTACTAAAACTCCTTTTATTTTAGGATTTTGTTCAACTGATATTAACTGTGGAATTAAATGTTCATATCTAGTTGCTTTAGTTTGAGGAGGTAAAATATTATGTCCTTCAATTTGTCCTATAATATTTATAGTAAATATGTCCTCAGATCCTTCTGGTATTTTAGTATTTCCAAGTTCTTTAAGGTTTTCAAGTTCTTTATTTTCATTTTGATTATTTCCTGTATCCAACAAATTCACCTCTTTATATAGTTAGCTACTATTATTGTTAATCAAAACAAAAAAAATATGCTAAAAAGAGTAAGGTAGAAAACCTTACTCTTTAAATTTATTTTTCTAAATTAAATGTTTTATGAAGTATATTAATAGCTTTCTTTGTGTTATGTTCTTCTACTAAACACCAAATAGTCATATGAGAGTCTGCTGTTTGTAAAACTTTAATGTTTTCTATGCTTAATGCTTTAAGTATTTTAGACATAACACCAGGAATTCCTTTCATTCCACTTCCAATAACAGATACCTTACTACAGTTTCTTATTATTGAGTAATCAGGACATAATTTATCAAGTATAGCTTTTACCTTATCAGTATCACTATCATCAATTGTAAAAGCTTTATATTGTGGAAATACATTTATAAGATCTATACTAATACCTTCATCAGCTAAAATAGTAAATAAATCATTTGAAGATGGTGTTTCTTCTTTAAATCTAATACTTACTTGAGTTCTAAGTGGCATATGAGTAATACCTGTAATAATATGAGTATTATTCATTTCATCACTTGAAGATATCATTGTTCCCTTAGCATCTGACATAGTGTTTTTTATATATATAGGTATATTTCCTTTCATTGCATAGGAAACTGCTCTTGGATGAATTACCTTAGCTCCATGATCTGCTAGCTGAAACACTTCACTATAGCTAATTTTATCTATAACCTTAGCATCCTCTACTATTCTAGGGTCTGCAGTCATAATACCATCTACATCAGTAAATATTTCTATAGCCTCAGCATTTAAAGCCTCACCTAAAAGTGTTGCTGTTGTATCACTTCCACCTCTTCCCAAAGTAGTAAACTCACCATTTTTAGTTACTCCTTGGAATCCTGTAACAATAGGAACAATACCTTCCATTAATAAATCATATACTTTAACAGCATCAACTTTTAAAACATCTGCATTTGAAAAATTATTATCTGTTAATATTCCTGCTTGGCCACCAGTTAAAACCCTAGATTTTAGACCTTCTTTAGAAAAAAGTTCAGATAAAACAACAGATGAAATAATTTCACCGCAACACATTAAAAGATCTTTTTCTTGATTTGCTAAATGGGTTTTATTTTCTCCAACTAAAGAAAGTAAGGTATCAGTAGCATATGGATCTCCTTTTCTCCCTATTGCAGACACAACAACTACAGGCATATATCCATTTTTTATAGCTTCTTTAACTTTATTTAGTACACATACTCTTTTATCAGCTGTGGAAACAGAAGTTCCTCCAAATTTTTGAATTAGTATTTTCATACTATTCCCCCTTAATTTCTACAAATATTACTACATACTATTATATTATACAATTATCGCAATCGGTGTTATTATAAAAACTTATATTTTATAATCAAAAATTAGAGTTTTATCACATACTTTCATTTTTGAATCCCATGGCATAAACAAACTTCCAGTGTCTTTAAATGAAAACAAAGATGTTTTTCCCTCAAAAGCTTCTATTCCTAGTATTTCTCCATTTTCCTTTGAGAAAATCATTTCACATTCACCTATGTATCCATATTTTTCTCCGTTATAAATATTTATTATTTCAAGATTAACAATATCAGAAAGTCTTTTACTCATTTTAATCCCTCATCTCATAAATTATATTAGAATATATGAGATGAAAAATATTTATATGCCTGTTGATCCAAAACCACCTTTTCCTCTTAAAGTATCATCTAATGATTCTACTTCTATTATAGATGGAGTTTCTATTTTATTTATTACCATTTGAGCTATTCTATCTCCCCTTTTAATTAGAAAATCATCTTGCCCAAAGTTTATCATAATTATGTTTATTTCTCCTCTATAATCGCTGTCTATTGTTCCAGGAGTATTTACAAGACTTATTCCATGTTTTATAGCAAGACCGCTTCTTGGCCTTATTTGAGCCTCATAGCCTTTTTCAATAGATATTGCAATACCTGTTGGAATAAGCTTTATTTCTCCTTTTTTAAGTATTGTATCATTTTCAACAGCAGCACAAAGGTCCATACCAGCTGCACCTTCTGTCATATATTTTGGAATCTCTATATCACTTTGTAATTTTTTTATAAAAAGTTTCACTTTCTTTTGTCTCCTTATTTAAATAAGTTTTTCTAGTTCTTCTTGGTTTATATTAGGTCCTACTGCAGCTAGAGAAATAATACCATTACTAAATACATATTCAATAGTTTTATCTATATCTTCTTTTGTTATAGAATCTATTTTCTCTAAAATCTCATCAGGTGTATTAACTTTTCCTAGCATTAACTCTGCTTTTCCTATACCAAACATTGTATTAGATATACCTTCAAGTCCTAATATATAATTACCTTTTAACTGTTCTTTTAATTTATTTATTTCCTCTAAAGGAATTTTATTAGTATATAAGTCTTTCATTTCAAGTTTTATTAATTTTAATGCATCATTTAAATAAGCAGGATTACAAGCAAAATATATTGTAATAATGCCTGAGTTTTTATATGAAGATGGGAAAGAGTAAATAGTATATACATATCCCTTATCTTCTCTTATGCTTTGGAAAAGCTTTGAACTAGTTCCACTACCAAAGTAATTATTTACTGCAAGTAAACTATAAAGATCCTTAGAACCTGATTCATATCCTTTTAAAGTTAACGCAACATGTACCTGTTCTATAGGCTTATTTTTAACTGCAATTTTTTTATGTAAAGTAGGAGTATCATCTTCTACCTCAACAGCTTTATTATTATTCCAAGATGAAAAACAAGATTCTATTTTATCTAATAAATCCTTTTCATTGAAATTCCCTACAACAGATATAACTGTATTACATGGAGTATATCTATTTTTATAATAATCAACTACCATGTCTCTTGTAAAGTTTGAAACAGTTCCTTCTGTTCCAAGAATAGGATATGATAAAGTATTTCCTTCAAAAATAGAATCAAACTGTACATCTGCTACTAAATCTTCTGGTAGATCTTCGTACATACTTATTTCTTCAAGTATAACAGACTTTTCCTTTGCAATTTCTTCATTTGAAAATGTAGGATTTATAATCATATCAGATAATAAATCTACTCCTGTATCATAATGTGTATCTAATATTTTTACATAATAACAAGTAGACTCTCTAGATGTAAAAGCGTTTAATTGTCCACCTAATGCTTCAATTTCTTCTGAAATTTGTTTAGATGATCTATTTTTAGTTCCTTTAAAAAGCATATGCTCAATAAAATGAGATACACCATTGTTATATGTATTTTCATATCTAGAACCACTTTTTACCCAAACTCCTATAGTAATAGATTTTACATAGGGAATATGTTCATAGATTATTTTAATTCCATTGTTTAACGTATGTCTCTTGTACATAAATACCTCCTAGATGTATTTTGCATAAGTCGATTATAGAGGATATATAGTATTAATTCAACTTTAATAGTTCATTAACAGTTATTATTTCATAACCTTGTGATTTTATGTAAGTAATTATAGAATCAAGTGATTTAGCTGTAACTTCTTTGGGATGAGTCAAAACAATTCCACCTGGGTTTAATTTTTTTTCTACTCTTTTAAGTAAAACCTCAGGGCTAGCATCTTTTCTCCAATCAATAGTGTCTATATTAAATGTTACAAGTGTATGATTAGATTTATTAACTATTTTTTGTGTATATTCATTAAAATCTCCATATGGAGGTTCAAAAATAGTTGTTTCTATATTTAAATTAGTTTTTAAAAGTTCATATGTAAGCATAATTTCCTTAATATTATCTGATTCACTAAGCTGAGTTGGTTTTTTATGATAGTAACCATGATTTTGAATGTCATGGCCCTCTGAATACATTTTTTCTATTATACCAATATTATTTTTAGCCCATACTCCACCTATAAAAAAGCTAGCCTTTACATTGTGCTTTTTCAATGTTTCAAGCATAGATGGCAATACATCTTCACCTTCATAAACATTACAAGCAATTGCAACAACCTTTTTATCTGTATTAACTTTATCAATAGGAGTAATATTACTTTTAAAGGTTAGTTTACCTCCATTATAAAAATATCCCACTCCAATCATTAAAAGTATTCCTAAGGTAAAAGAAAGTAGTATTTTTAACATAATATTTTTTTTAACCATATCACACCTTTTCTTTAAATTGCTATACAGTTCATTAATATTATGATTAGACTTAAAAAAGAACATAAAAAAAGGCTTTTGAAAGCCCCTTTTAGAAATTATTCTTTTGTTTCTTCTTTTTTATTATCTGTATCTTCAGATGTTTCTTTTTTAATAGCGTCTTTTCTTGAAAGATTTATTCTTCCTTGTTGGTCTATTTCCATAACCTTAACTAAAATTTCATCTCCAACGCTAATAACATCTTCAACCTTATTTACTCTTTCATGAGCAAGTTTAGAAATATGAACAAGTCCTTCTTTTCCTGGAAGCACTTCTACAAAAGCACCAAAAGCAGTTATACGATTAACTTTTCCAAGATAAATCTCGCCTTTTTCAACTTCTTTAACTATTCCTTCGATTATAGCTCTAGCGTTATTAGCTGACTCTGTATTAGGAGCACATATAAATAGTCTTCCATCATCTTCAATGTCAATTTTAACCCCTGTTTCAGCTATAATCTTGTTTATAGTTTTTCCACCTGGCCCTATAACATCTCTTATTTTATCAGGATTAATGTTCATAGATAGTATTCTAGGAGCATATGGTGAAAGATCTGATTTTGGTTGTGGTATAGTCTCAAGCATATTATCTAGTATTTTCATTCTAGCAATTTTTGCTTTTGCTATAGTTTCTTTAATAATATCTTCTGGAATACCACTTATTTTTGTATCAACTTGTATTGCAGTAATACCTTTTTCTGTACCAGCTACTTTAAAGTCCATATCGCCAAAGAAATCTTCTATTCCTTGAATATCAGTTAAAACTTCAAATTCACTAGCATCATCATTTGTTACAAGTCCCATAGCAATACCTGCAACAGGACGTTTAAGTGGAACACCTGCGTCCATTAAAGCAAGAGTACTTGCACAAACACTTGCTTGAGAAGTAGAACCATTTGAGCTTATAACCTCAGATACAAGTCTTATAGTATATGGGAATTCAGTTTCACTTGGTATAACAGGTTCAAGTGCTTTTTCTGCAAGTGCACCATGACCTATTTCACGTCTACCAGGTCCTCTCATAAATCTTACTTCACCTACTGAATAAGGTGGGAAGTTATAATGATGCATGTATCTTTTAGAAACTTCTTCACTTAAACCATCAAGTACCTGAACATCTCCTAGTGCTCCTAGTGTAGCAACTGTAAGTACTTGAGTTTGACCTCTTTGGAAAACTCCAGAACCATGTGTTCTTGGAAGAATATCTACATCACTTGTAAGTGGTCTTATTTCATCAAATTCTCTTCCATCTGGTCTAATCTTATCAGAAAGAACCATTTTTCTAACTTGGCTCTTTTGCATGTTATATATAACATTATCAATATCTTTTAAATTATCAGGATATATTTCCTCAAAATGAGTAAATATTTTATCCTTTATAATATCAACTTTTTCTTGTCTTTCCTCTTTATTAGAGCATCTCATAGCTTCAAAAAGTTCATCATAAGCAAATGCATTTACTTCTGCTTCTATGTTTTCTGGAACCTTATAAAGCTCAGGTATTTTCTTTTCTTTACCTACCTTTGCCATAACCTCTTCTTGGAAAGCAATTGATTCTTTACAAGCTTCAAATCCAAGCATTATAGCTTCATACATAATGTCTTCTGGTATTTCATCTCCACCAGCTTCAATCATCATAACTCTTTCTTTAGTTGCACATACAGTTAAAGAAAGATCACTTTTTTCTCTTTCTTCAAGAGTTGGGTTAACTATAAGTTTTCCATCAATTCTTCCAACTAATACTCCACCTAAAGGTCCGTTAAATGGTATATCTGATAAGCAAAGAGCAAGTGAAGCTCCATTTATAGCTAAAATTTCAGGTGAATTATCAGCATCTACTGATAAAACAGTACATACTACTTGAACATCATTAAAATATCCTTTTGGGAAAAGTGGTCTTATAGATCTGTCTATAGCTCTTGCTGAAAGAATTGCTTTTTCTGTAGGTCTTCCTTCACGTTTAATAAATCCTCCAGGGATTTTACCTACTGCATATAATCTTTCTTCGTAATCAACGCTTAAAGGGAAAAAGTCTATTCCTTCTTTAGGCTCTGCAGTAGAGTTTGCATTTACAAGTAAATATGTATCTCCGTAGCTTATAAGTACTGAACCATTTGATAATAGCGCATACTTACCTACCTCTGCCTTAAGTTTTCTATTTTGAAAAGTAGTTTCAAATATTTGGTGCATTAAGCAACCTCCTTTCGTTAGCAAATAAGTATCATATAGATTTATTATGTATACTTTTATAATTTTTAAAACTAATACAAAATTATTATATCATAAGCTTATTGTCTAATGTTTAAATATTTTGATGAAATAAAAATACATAAAATAATAGAGCGGATTAACCGCCCTATTAATTACTTTCTTATTCCAACTTCAGCTATAATAGCACGATATCTTTCGATATCTTTCTTCTTAACATAGTTTAGAAGACCTCTTCTAGCACCAACCATTTTAAGAAGACCTCTTCTTGAGTGGTGGTCTTTCTTATGAGTTTTAAGGTGCTCAGTTAAGTGGTTGATTCTTTCTGTTAAGATAGCAATTTGAACCTCTGGAGAACCTGTATCTCCTTCGTGTCTTTGGTGCTTAAGTATAACTTCTTGTTTTGTTATTCTTTCCATTATGTGTTACCTCCAAATTTTATTATCCCCTAATGCCAAGAAAATCGTTGGAGAATCGAAAAACTTCGCATAGGTTCTAAAACATTATATCAAACAGTCTAAGTATTGTAAACAGTATGTTCAAAATATTTCTTACTAGTTAAAATATCTTTATTTACTCTTTTTACAAGCTCTTCTAAAGAATTAAATTTAGTTTCTCCACGTAAAAACTCTAAAAACTCTATAGTTATGGTTTTTCCATATATATCATCTGAAAAATTAAATATATTAGTTTCCATAACTCTATAGTTACTTTGTATAGTAGGGGTATATCCTATATTAGTAATTGATGGATATATAGAATTATCTATATGAGCTAGTGTAATATAAACTCCATTTTTAAAGCAAAGATTATCATCAATTAAAATATTAGCAGTTGGAAAGCCTATTGTATGTCCTATACATTTTCCACTTACAACTTCACCTGTAGCAATTAAAGAGTAGCCAAGGAGCCTATTTGCATCTTTAATATCTCCCTTTGATATTTTCTCTCTTATAATTGTACTTGATATTTTTTCATTATTAAATGAGATTCTATCTACAATCTTAAGGTCATAATGTAATATATTTTGATACTGCTTTAATATTTCAGTGTTTCCTAGTCCACTTTTACCAAATTTATAATTATATCCACAAACTATACACTTAGCTTTCATACCATTTACTAAGTATTTTAAAAATCTATCGTATTCTAAATCTCTTAAAGATTCGTCAAAGTTTACAAAGAATAAGTAGTCAACGCCTAAACTTTCTATTATTTTTGCCTTACTATTATTGTCTGTTATTATTTTAGGAGAAGCCTTTTCAGGTATAAAGATTCTAGGATGTATATCAAAAGTAAGTACTGCACTTTTAATATTTTTTTCTTTTCCTATATCAACAGCTTCTTTTATTATTGCTTGGTGACCTCTATGTACACCATCGAACGTTCCCAAAGCTATACTTAAATCATCATTTTGTACTAGATCTTCAAGTTTCCCTCTAAATATTTTCATACAAACACCTTTTCATAATTAATTAAACCATGAGTTTATCAATTTTAAGGGTATTATTGTAAATATGCCCAATTCCTATAAATTTATTAGGTTTTATAAAAACTTTTATTTTTGTGTAATTGTTTCTAGGCAATTTAGTATCTTTTATATAATTACCATTTAAAAGTTTTTTCTCATGTTTATCATCTAAAAAAATTTCTTCCATTTCTATTCCTAGGTTAATAGGAAGTAAAATAGAATCAATATTATCTAAATTTATGTCGTCAAGAATAACTGAGTCTTCTATTTTAAATGGCCCTGTTTTTGTTCTCATTAAAAAACTCATATAAGAAGGACAATTTAAAGCATATCCTAAGTCTCTACATATACTTCTAATATAAGTTCCTTTTGAACAATTTATCTTTAGCATTACCTTAGGTAAGTTGAATTTTAAAATTTCTATGTTATGTATTGTAACATTACGTTTTGGAACTTCAAAATCTATACCTTTTCTTGCAAGATCATAGGCTCTTTGTCCATTTATTTTTATTGCAGAATATGCAGGTGGAGTTTGGGTAATTTTCCCTTTAAAATTTTCTAACGCGTTATTAAAATTTTCTAAATTAATGTGTGAGTAATCCTTATTTTCTTCATAAATAAAGCTTCCATATTTATCACATGTATCACTTTCATTACCGAATGTTAATTCACAAATATACTCTTTATTTTGATTTACAATGTAATCAACAATTTTGGTACCTTTTCCAATACATATAGGTAAGACTCCTGCCGCACCAGGGTCTAGCGTACCTGTATGTCCTACTTTCTTCATTTTTATAGATCGCCTTACAAC
>JAEWEN010000027.1 GCA_023389275.1 Bacillota bacterium | reverse complement strand
GTTTAATTCATATTCTTTAGGAAAATTATTAATAACATTTTGTGCTATTTTTATAGCCTCATCTAAGTTTTCATGTATTAAAGGAAGAAGTGTCTCTGCAAACCTTGATAAATTCCAATTAGCTATTACTGGTTGATTTTTATAAGCATAACGCCCATTAACATCAATTGAACTAAATACAGTACTTGGATTATAAACATCCATAAATGCACAAGGACCATAATCAATGGTTTCTCCACTAATAGTCATATTATCTGTGTTCATAACGCCATGTATAAATCCTACAGCTTGCCATTTTGAAACAAGACTTGCATGTGTTTTCATTACTTCATTTAAAAAATTAATATATTTTTCACTATCATCATTTATATTTGGATAATGCCTTTTTATACAATAGTCAGCTAAATATTTAACATCTTCTTTTTCTCCAAAACTTGCAGCATATTCAAATGTACCAAATCTAATATGACTTTTCGCTATACGAGTAAGTATTGCACCTTCTTTTATATCTTCACGAATAACATTTTCTCCAGTTTTAACAACTGCTAAGCTACGTGTAGTTGGAATTTTAAGACTATGCATTGCCTCACTTATTATATATTCTCTAATCATAGGACCAAGTACTGCTCTACCATCTCCTCCACGTGAATATGGTGTTTTTCCTGATCCTTTAAGCTGAATATCATATCTTTCATTTTTCGGAGTTATTATTTCTCCTATTAAAACTGCTCTACCATCACCGAGCATTGTAAAATGACCAAATTGATGTCCTGCATAAGCCTGAGCAATATATGCTCCTTCTTCTATTTCTTTACTTCCTGAAAGTATAGCTATTCCTTCATCGTCTTTTAAATAACTAGAGCTTAACCCTAAATCTTTTGCTAAATGGTCATTAAAAATAACTAATTCTGGCTTTGTTACAGGATTTAAGTTTATTCTACTATAAAACATTTTAGGCAAATTAGTATATGTGTTATTTAAGTTCCACTTTATTTTAATTTCATTTTCAGCGTTCATATAGACTCCTACCTTAAAACTAATATTTTTTAATATTAGTATACCCTATAAAGATTTAATTAAAGATAATACTTTCATATATTTATTGTCCAATTTAATTAATTCCATAAAAAAATCTCTCCTAAAATATTAGAAGAGAGTATTATAACAATTCTATATTAAAAATAAATATCTGAAAATTCTACATTAATAGCATTCATAATTCTGTTATCATTATTTAAAAAAGTTTCAACCTTTTCATTATCTACACACTGCTTTATTGGAATATATATAGTAAAAGTACTTCCTACTCCAACTTTACTTTTTACTTCTATTTTTCCACCTAGTATAAAGATTAGTGTTTTTACAAGTGCAAGACCAATTCCACTACCTTCAGCTCTTCTTGAAAGACTTTTTTCTACCTGTCCAAATCTTTGAAATATTGTATCATACTTTTCTTCTGGGATTCCAATTCCAGTATCTATTACATCAACAGCTAGCATATTGTCTTTATACTTTCTAAGTTTAACAGTTATCTCTCCATTATCTGGAGTAAATTTTATAGCATTTGATAAAAGGTTTAAAATTATACGCTCATATTTTTCATCATCTACTAGAACATTTAAATTATCAATTTCTGGCTTAAAATATAAATTTATTTTCTTTTCATTTGCGTATATATTCACAGATTCTATAATAATCTTTGTAAGAAGTACAATATCAATATTTTTAAAATTTAACTTAAATTGATTTGAATTTAATTTTGTAATATCTAAAAAGTTATTTACAAGACGTAGCTGTCTATATGTATTTCTTTTTATACTTTCAACAAGTTTTACAACCTTATTAGGAATTTTATTAATATATAAATATTCAATTAATTGAACAGCAGAATATATAACATTTATTGGAGTTTTAAACTCATGGGTTATAAGAGTTATAAATTCATCTTTCATAGCTAAATCTTTTTCAAGCATTTCTCTTTGTCTTTTCTCAGCATTATATAATAGTTCTTTTTGTCTACTTATTTCACGATTTTGTCTTCTTAAAAGCAGTTCTCTCTCTATTGCATCAACTACAGTAGATAAAGTCATTAAAAAAATGGATTATGAAGTATTACACCTGTCATAATACATATTGTTCCTAAAAGTTTTTTATTATCTGAATAAGAAAAAGGAACTCCATAGCAAGCTATATCATGAAAATGTACATGATAATGATCTTTTCCTATTAACTGTACAGGATGATTTTGTTTAAGTGTTAAACTAACTACATTTGTTCCTACATCCTCTTCTAAATATTGATTACCTGGTACAACCCCTAACTTAATAGCTGTATCCTTTATTGACTCATCTCCATAAATATCTAATATATAACCTTTCTCATCTGATATTCCTATAAGTATAGGTATTCCTTCAAGAGACCTTATTATTTTTTTACCGAAAAAATTCACAACCTCTAAAATTTCTTCATAGTCTTTTCTTTTTTTATCTAACTCTGATTTTGACATAATATTTTTAGGTATATTAAGTATATTAGGGTTCATACCTAAATCTTTACAAAGCTTTTTAGATTCTAAAATATAATCTTTTTCACTTTTATTTATATTTTTTAGCATACTCTCCCCCCTTACTTAAATATACATAATTTTGTTTAAGCAAAACAGATAAACGTTTGCTATAAAATACATTAACGTTAATAGTATACATAAATTCCCATATTTTTTCAATATTTATACACATTTTGTTGAAAAATAAAAAAACAAGGTATTAAACCTTATTTTTTAAATTCTCTAAATAAAAATACCCCTACTATAAATGTAGATACTATATCTGCTATAGGTTGTGATATCCAAACACCTTTTAGTCCATATATTTTAGGTATTATAAGTATTACTGGAATAAGTATAATAACTTGTCTTAATAAACTTAATACCATGGATTTTTTTGCACTTCCTATTGATTGAAAATACATAGTACCTAGTATACATATTCCTAGTATAGGTAATGTAAACGAGTACATAGATATTCCCTCTATAGCAAGACTTAAAAGATTACTATCACTTGTAAATATACTAATAAGCTGTTTTGGCCATAATTTAATTACTAAAAGCCCTACACTTAACATTAATGTTGATATTCCTACAGCTATTAAAAGTGTTTTTTTTCCTCTATCGTATTGTTTTGCACCATAATTATATGCAATTATGGTTTGCATTCCTTGACTCATACCAAATACAGGCATTAAGAAAAGTAAAATTATTGATGTAACAGCAGTCATAGCTCCTATAGCTAAATCTCCACCATATATTTTTAAAACCTTATTAGTTACTAGATGTATAAACCCTGATGCAAGTTCCATGAAAAATGGAGTTAGTGCTATTATAACTACTTTTTTTACTATTTTCCCTTGAAGTTTTATATTGTTTATTTTTAATTTTAAATTTGATTTACCTAAAGTAAAATAATATAAAGACCATATAAAAATTAGTAATTGACATATTACAGTACCTATTGCTGCGCCTTTTATTCCCATATTAAATCCAAATATAAATAAAGGATCTAATATTAAATTTAAAATACAACCTACTATCATCATATTAGCTGAAAGCTTAGGATTTCCGTCAGCTCTTATAGCACTATTTAAAGCAAATCCAGGCAAATTAAACCATGCTCCCAAAAATATTATACTCATATATTCTCTTGCATATGTTATTGTATCACTGCTTGCTCCAAACAAATAAAGTATTTCATCTAAGTATAAAAGCCCTATAAACATCATAGTAATCCCTACAAAAAATTCTAGGGCAAAAGCATTTCCTAATATTTTTTCTGCTTCGTTTTTATCTCCTTCTCCAAGCTTTATTGAAATATTAGTACTACCACCAATTGCAATTGCAACACAAAATGCCCCTATAATAGTAAATAGAGGCATAGTAACTCCAAGCCCTGATATAGCTAGTGCTCCTACATCTTTAATAGAGCCTATAAAAGCCCTATCTATTGTATTGTATAAAGAAGCTACCATCATTGATAAAATAGCAGGAACTGAATATTTTATCAATAATCGTCCTATTTTCTCGTTTTTTAATTCCTGTTGTTTTTCCATGTTGTTTCTCCTATACCACCATGTCATATGTTAAACATACAGGTTTTTGATTTCTAGGATCATTTACAATTTCAGCATCTATATTAAATAAGTGCTTAAGATTTTCCTTTGTCATAACCTGATATGGACTTCCTTCACATATTACTTTTCCTTTTTTTACACCTATCATATGGTCTGCAAATCTTGATGCATTATTTAATTCGTGTATTACCATAACTATAGTTGTACCTTGTTTTCTATTTAATTCTTCTAAAAGCTTTAATATTTCTAATTGATGTGCTAAATCTAAATATGTTGTAGGTTCATCAAGTAAAAGTATTTCCGTTTGCTGAGCTAAAGCCATCGCTATCCAGGCTCTTTGTCTTTGTCCACCTGATAAAGCATCCATAGGTCTATGTCTAAAATCTTGTATTCCAGTTGATTTTAATGCCCATGTAACTATATCCCTATCTTCTTTTTTCATTTTTCCAAAACCTTTTTGATGTGGAAACCTTCCATAGGATATTAACTCCTCAACTGTTAATCCACCTGGTGCTTGGGGACTTTGAGGAAGAGATGCCATAACCTTTGCTATATCTTTTGGACTTTGATTTTTAATATTTTTATTATTTATATATATATCACCACTTTTAGGTTGTATAATTCTAGCTATAGTCTTTAATATTGTAGACTTTCCACATCCATTTGAACCTATTATTGTAGTTATTTTTCCCTTTGGTATGCTTAAGTTTAAATCCTTAACAATATCTAAATTTCCATAGGAAATATTTAAATTCTTAGTAGTTATACAGTTCATAATAATCTCCTTTAAAAATTATTTTTATCTACTGTGAAAGCATTAAATAAATAAAGTATGGAACACCTATTACTGCTACAACTATTCCTACAGGAACTTCCATAGGAGAAATTAAATTTCTAGCAATAGTATCTGAAACTAGTAGTATTACACTTCCAACAAGTGCAGCTGTAGGAATTAGCCTTTTATGCTTAGGTCCCACTAATTTTCTAGCTATATGTGGAGCAACTAGTCCTAAAAATCCTATACTTCCTGCTACTGAAGTAGCTACCCCTGCTAAAATTACTGCATATACTATAAGTTTTCTTCTTTCTTTTTCAACTTCTACACCAAGTCCTGTTGCTACCTCATCACCTAGATTTAAAGTATCTAAATATCTTGATTTATACATGGCTATTAATGTAATTATTAATACAAAAGGAAGAATTGCTATTACATATTTCCAACTAGCACCCCATATACTTCCATTTGTCCAAGCCATAACTCTATTAAATTCTTGAGTAGTAAATTTTAATTGAAATATTGTAAGAATTGATGTAAATGCTATATTTATACCTATACCTACTAATAAAAGCCTTGATGAATTTATTCCATTTTTCCAGGCTAATATATAAATTAAAAACGCTCCAAATATTGCTCCTGAAAGTGCAATTATTGGCATAGTAAATATGGTAAAATTACTTATACCATCGTAAACATTTCCATTCATAAAATAAATATATATTACAACAAATAATGCTGCTCCTGAATTAATACCTAAAATTCCAGAGTCAGCTAAATCATTTTTAGTAACTCCTTGCAAAATAGCACCTGCAACTGCTAAAGCTGTTGCAACAAGTATTGCTATTACAACTCTTGGAAGTCTTAGTTTAAATATTGCAATTTCATGACTTTTAGACCCTTCTCCAATTAAAGTTTTTATAACATCTTCTGGACTTATTGATAAAGATCCTATATTTAAACTAATTAAAAACGTAGTAAATATTAATGCTAATAAAATCCCAATAACTATAATAAATTTCTTATTTGTTTTCATAGCCTATTTTGAATCCTTTCTAACAAGGTATATAAACATAGGAACCCCTAAAAGTGCTGTTAAAGATCCTATTGGTGTTTCATAAGGAGGATTAATTACTCTAGCTAAAATATCACTATATACAAGTAGTACTGATCCTAATATCATTGAACTAGGTACAATATATTTATAATCTGCTCCTACTATTGCTTTTGCAATTTGAGGAACTATTAATCCTACAAATACTATATTTCCTGCTACAGAAACAGAGGCTCCAGTTAAAAATATTACAATTATAATGCTTATAAATCTTACTGTATTCGTTTTTTGTCCAAGTCCTATTGCAACTTCTTCTCCAAGACTTAAGATAGTTATTTTAGGAGATAAAATAATAGCCGCTATTAAAGCACTTCCTCCTACTATAGCTAAAAGCTTTACTCCTTCCCATTTTACGCCAACAAGTCCTCCTGCTATCCAAAAGCTAAGTTGCTGTGATAAATTAAAGTACATTGCTATTCCCATAGCTAAAGATATTAATAAAGTTCCTAGTGCTGTTCCTGCAAGAGCGAGCTTTACAGGGTCTATTTTTCTTCTTGATCTTGAACTTATAAAATAAACTAAAAGACCACTAATACTAGCTCCTGCAAAAGCAAACATCATAAGAGAAAAACTTCCTATTATTAAACTCTTATAAATTCTTTGAAGTACAAATGCTACTGCTATCATAAAAGTGGCACCTTGTGTTATACCCATTACAGAAGGTTCTGCAATTGGATTTCTAGTTATACCTTGCATAATTGCACCAGCTACACCTAAAAATCCACCTACAAGTGTAGCTGCAATAGCTCTTGGAATTCTAACATCTCTAACTATTTTTGTATTTATATCATCACCATCTGTAAATATACTTTGAATAACTGTTGAAAGGCTTATATCTTTTGCTCCAAGTAAAACAGAGCTTATAATTCCTACTATAAGAAGTATTATTCCAACTACCATAAATAAATAAGTTAAGGTTTTTTTGTTAAAACTTTTCATCTTCTCTCCTTAAGTTATATAAACATAAATAGTAGGTGATAACACTTAAATTTCACCTACTATTTATCTCAATATTATTTTGTTAGTTCATTTTTTATTGATTCTAATATTAACTCTCTTCCTATTGGATTATATGCTTGACTAAAGTATGGACTAGCATCTAATATAGTTACATTTCCTTCTTTTACAGCTTTCATTTCAGCCCAAACAGAGCTTTTCTCAAGATCTTTTTTATCTGACTCTGTTCCAATAACTATTATATGATCTGCATTTATTTCAGCTAAACCTTCCATAGTAACAGTAGGTAAAGTTATACTATCTTGTTTAGGCATATTAGCAGGCTGTGCTAATCCCATATCATCTTTTAATACTGTTCCTATACCACCTTCAGTAAATACCATAAACTGACCTGATGATGCTAAAACTGTTAAATAAGTTTTTTCTCCATTAGTTTTTTTAATTTCATCACCTATTTGCTTTGCTTTTGCATAGTATTCATCTAACCATTTCTGAGCTTCTTCTTCTTTATCAAATAATTTAGCAACATCTTTAAGTTTTGCTTCCCAATCATTTGACTTATCTTCTAACATAACAACTGGCGCTATTTCTTTTAATTGGTCATATATTTTTTCTTGTCTTGGTGCCATAATTATTAAATCTGGATTTGCAGCAAGTATTGCCTCCATATCCATTGTATCCATCATTGAGTGCCCTACTACCTTAGCACTACCTAACTTGTCTTGAATATATGATGGAACTGAATCTGTTTTATATGAATCTACGTTTGCAGTAGCTACTGGAGTGTATCCTAAAAGTACTAATTCTTCACTACTTCCTGATATGTCAACTATTCTTTGAGGGTTAGAAGGTATTTCTACTTCACCTTTTACAGTTTGCACTACTTTTTTTTCTGATTTTGCAGTATTTTCTTCATTGTTACTTTTTCCTGAACAGCCTGTAACAACAAAGAAAGTGGCTAGTACTAAACATAATACTGCAATTAAACTTCCTTTTTTCACTTTTCATCCTCCTATTTATGTATAATATTCCAAACGTTACTGATAATCATTCTTATATGAATTACATTTTTATTATAACATTAAACTAATCCTAGTCAATATTTTTATAAAAAAACACGTATATATTTTAAATTTCTTAAAATATATACGTGTAATCTCTACCTCTATTGTTTTAATATACCTTTAATTCTTTTAAAATATATTAATAATAATAAAATCACAGATATTGGGATAGCTAAAAAGATAGACAGTTGAGGTGGTATACTTAAGTTATTAAATCTTGAAAATATATTAGGAAGTATTATAACAAGTGGTATAAGAAGACCTATTTGCCTTATAAGTTCTAATCTACTTGCACTACTTTCTTCACCTGATACTTGCATAAAAGTAATTAAAGTATATATAATCCCTAAAAAAGGAAATGCTATTACTATTATCTTAATTATTGGTATAGCTAAAATAGCTAAGTTAACATCATTAGTAAATATTTTTACTAATTTTTCAGCAAATAAATATACTAATATAGTTATGCTTATAGAGTACATAAGACTATACTTTACAGTTTTTCCTTTTATAATATTTTCTCGCTTTTTATCATTACTTCCATAAAAATATGCAATAACAGATTGAACTCCCTGAGTCAACCCTATTAGTGGAAGTAGTATTACCATATTAATATTACTGCATATAGACCATGCACCAATATATAGAATACTTCCATATGCTATTAAAACCTTATTAATAACAAATCCACTTATACTATTTAAAGACTGCATTAGAAATTGAACAAATCCAATTTTAAATATAGAAATTAAAATTTTCTTACCTTCATTAAATCCTAATTTACTTTTCTTTATCCAAAGCCCTTTTTTCATTAAAAATATTATAGAAAATCCAAAATAAAAAATCTCACTAATTAGTGTAGATAGTGCAATTCCCTTAATTCCCATATTAAAAACAAATGTAAAAATAACATTAAATACAGTATGTATTAAGGTAGATAAAACCCCTACTATAATCTCCATTTTAGGATATCCAAAAACCCTAATATTATTAAGAAGCATATATCCAACAGAGCTAAAAATATTAAATATTATTGCTATATTTAAATAATCCTTAGCAAGTAATAAAACCTCACCACCTGCTCCTAAAATATTAAGCAATTGATTTTGAAATAAAAATATAAATAAAGATATTACACTACTAGATATTAAACTTGCATAAAATCCTATCTTAAAAGTATTATTTATTTCTTCTTTATTATTTTCACCTATTTTTTTTGAAATAACTATACTTGTTGAAACTCCAAATATTAACTGTGCTGCAATTAATAAAAGTAAAATAGGACTTAAAATTCCCATAGCAGATAGTGCAGTACTACTTTTCTCTCCTAAATGTCCTGCAAAGGCAGTATCTATCATAGAAGATAGCGACTCAAGAACTAAAGAACATATTGTTGGAAATGAAAATAACACAATTAAATGCTGTATAGATTTTTTTTCAAATATATTTTCCCTAGTCATTTTTCCACTCCATATCTAAATTTATTACCATTATCTTTTCCCCATTTGCATCTATTTCTCCATTGAATCTAAAGCCTATTTTACTATATAAAGCAATAGCTCCTTTATTATTATCATACACACTTAAATAAATATCACTATATCCATATTCTTTATACATTTTTTCTAGTAAAATTCTAACTCCAGCTTTTCCATATCCCATACCTTGATTTTCATGTGATATTAAAAACCGATCTAACCAAACTCTCCCATTTTCACCTTCGTTTTCGAATAAGGCATACATAGCAAAGCCTATTGCTTTTTCTTCATTATATATTCCTGTTATTTATATATTTTTTTCAAATCTATTTTTATAGTACTCTTTAGTTCTGTACTCTATAGCATCCTTAACATTTTTCATAAAATCATTATTACAAAAATATTTTTCTAAATCTTTATTTAAACATATATCTTCACCATCTAAATAAAAAAACTCACTACTGCTTTTACATAGAAAATGTACTGGATTTTTTCTAGCTAACTCTACATATTCATTTTTTCCCCAGCTAATAAAATTCGAAGTTGATTTGTCTTTTAACATATCTACTTTATTAGATCCTTTAGAGTAAAACTCTTTAAATGATTTGTATAAATCATCATCATTTATTTTTAACTTCATATTTCCATTATTATAAAATGCTAATAACACAGGTATTTTATAAGTTTTACTCATACTTGTAGTTTCAATAAATCTTATAAAATCATGTGCTAAAGTATCTATTAAATTAATTTCATTTTCACTAATTTCATTAATACTTTTTAAAAACTTTACATAATCTCTAAAAGGATTAATCTTCGGCTTTTTCTTTATATTATTGTATAAATCATTATCTATATAAGTAAAAAACTCGGTTCTTAATGGAATATGCTTTAAATCTTCCTTTATTTTAATATATTCTTCTTTTAATATATCTTCTATTTTCTGATTAGCTTTTCTCATTTTCTCAAATATATCTACAATTCTAAAATCAAAATCTATAAAACAATCCTCTGGGTAGTCCTCTTCACTTGGTATTAATTGAGCCGTCTTTTCCTTTAATACATTATTTCCTGTTAAAAGATAAGGCACTAAATTAGCTTTTTTATAATTTCCTATAAAATCTAATACATTTAAATACCTTTTATTTTTATCTCTTCTAAGTCCTCTGCCTAACTGCTGAAGAAAAATAGTAGGACTTTCTGTAGGTCTCAAAAACATAACCATATCTATTGACTTTATATCAAGTCCTTCATTAAACATATCAACTGAAAATATAACCGATATATCATTGTTTTTTAATTTTTCTAAAGCTACATTTCTATCTTCACTATATTCTCCATTATTTCCACTATACACAGCACAGGATTTTATATTATTTTTATTAAAATACTTAGCCATAAACTCTGCATGGGCTTTGCTTGTGCAAAACCCTAAAGCTTTAGATGATTTATATTTTTTATAGTGTTTAAGTATTAATTCCGCTCTTTTATTTATACTTAAAGATTCCTCTAGTTCCTGAGTATTATACTTTCCATTTTTGTATTCTATATTACTATAATCTACACTTTCATCATAAATACCATAATATCTAAATGGTACTAACCATCCTTTATCTATAGCACTTTTTAAATTAATTTCATACACAATATTATAATCACATATACTAAATACATCTTTATTATCAAGTCTTTCTGGAGTTGCTGTTAAACCAAGCATAAACTTAGGTTTAAAATAATTAATTATATTTTGATAGTTTTTTGATACAGCATGGTGAAACTCATCTACTACTATATAATCAAAATAATTTTTATCAAAGTAGTTATCATTTAAATACTCTACTTTACCAAGACTTTGTACCGATGCAAATACTATATCCTTGTTTATATGTTTAATAGAGTTCATAAAAAATCCCATACTATCACTATTTCTTACATTTTTAAAACTTTCATAAGCTTGGTTTAATATTTCTTCTCTATGCGCAACAAACAATACCTTTTTAAATTCTCTACTATCAAATGCAGCTAAATATGTTTTTCCTATTCCAGTAGCAGCTACAACTAATCCTTTATCATTTCCATCTTCTCTTGTTTTTTTAAGCTGATATAAAGCCTCTATTTGTGCTCCCCTTGGTTCAAATAAACTTTTTACTTCTCCCCTGCTTAAATCACTTTCATCCTCCGACTTTATATGAGGATTTAAATATATTTTTGGTCTTTTCCATGTTTTTGAATAAGCTTCTAATTCTTTTTCATTTACTATTATAGAATGATTTAAAAACAAGTCTTCAAACATATTTTTAAAATAAATAAAATCTTCAATATTATTATTTTTACTTATTCTATAGTTCCACTCGATGCCACTTGTCCATGCTGACTTTGAAAGATTTGAAGATCCTATGAAAATTTCTCCTTCATTACCTTCCTCAAAAATATATGCTTTTGTATGAAAACTTCTTGAAGTGTCATTATAGAACCTTAAATCAACTTTATCTCCTAGTATGTCCTTAAGTAAATATAGGGCTGATGGCTGTGTTATATTTAAATAGTTTCCCGTTAATACTCTTATTGGTACATTTTTATTCTTTATTTCCTCTAAATCCTTTTGAATTAACTTTACTCCACTTTCCATTAAAAAAGACACTATTATATCTATAGATGTAGCAGTTCGTATACTTTGTTGTATTCTATTATATAAATAATCTGTGTAACCTGTTATACAATTTGCATTCATAAATCTTTTTCCTTTTAACTTATTTTTATTTTAAGTTTATCATATTTTTACTAAAAAACTGCACCTTCTTCACTTAACTATTAAGATTTTCAAAGTATTTTACAACTTCTATGTAAGATAAATTTCCCCCAAAAATATCTAAGGCACTTCCTATAGTTACATCTATTTTATTATTTCCTAATCTTTTTATATCTTCT
>JAEWEN010000026.1 GCA_023389275.1 Bacillota bacterium | reverse complement strand
GTGATTTAGGCTCAGGATTAATATATAAACCACCTTTAACATCAAGGTTTCCTGTAATAGCCCATAAAATATAAAGTGCTCTTATACATTGAACACCACAATTTGAATATTCAAGTCCTGTATATGTAATAAGTGCTGCATTATTTGCTTTTGAGATTTCCCTTGCTAAAAGAGTTATATCCTCTTTACTAACTCCTGTTATTTTACTTACCTTTTCAGGAGAAAAATCAGTTACATAACTAGAAAACTCTTTAAATCCATGTGTATAGTTTTCTACAAAGTTACTATCATATAGTTTTTCATCTATTATTACTTTAACAATAGATAATATAAGTGCACAATCTGTTCCTGAACGTATTGAAACGTATTTGTCAGCTCTTTTTGCTATATCACTTTTAAAGTGATCTATAGCTATTATTCTTGTACCTTTTTCTTTAGCTTTAAGTATTCTTTTAAAGTTAAACAAAGGTGAATCTGTAGCTGGATTGGCACCCCATACAACTATTAAGTTTGTATTTTCAATATCTGGGCTTAGTCTTGCCCCTTTAAAACCATATGTTGTCATTGGCGCTATAACACCAAATGAGTTGTAACACACAGAACCTACGCTTGCTGAATTAGGTGAGCCTAATGGCTCAAATATACTAGCAGTAGACCCTGTTAAAAATTCATTGGCACATGTTTCAAATGTACCTCTTCCAGTATGGCTAATTAATGCTTTTGCACCATACTTTTCTTTTATACCTTTTATTGACTTAGCTATTAAATCAAGGGCTTCATCCCAAGTAGCTTGTCTAAATTCCCCTTTGCCTTTTTCTCCTGTTCTAATAAGAGGTGTTTTTATTCTATCATTAGAGTAAATAACTTCATTTGCATACTTTCCTCTTAAACAAATAGAACCAAAGGGACTGTTTTTTAAAGGTTTTACATTTTTAATTTTATTATTTTCAAACTCTATATTAACTTGGCATCCACCTGGGCATATGCCACATATAGCTTCCTTATTAAAGGTTACATTACTCTTTTTGACCATAAATAAGCTTTATTCCAATATCTACTATTAATTTTTTCTTTTTTAACTACATCACCTGGTTTTGGTGCATGAATCATTTCATCATTTCCTATGTATATTCCTACGTGGCTAACTTTTCCGCTACCATCTGTACTTGAAAATACTAAATCCCCAGGCTCTAAATCTGTGTAGCAAACTGTTTCTCCATATGTAGATTGCTGCTTAGATGTTCTTGGAAGCTTTATTCCTTTTTCTTTAAATATATATTGTATAAGACCTGAACAGTCAAATGACTCTGGTCCTACAGCTGCATATTTATATGGTTTACCTATTTGTTCATTTGCAACTTCTATAACATCAACATTTTCATTAATATTATCTGAATCTGGTTTTTCTGAACTTGGTTTATCTATAGTTGGATTTTCTACTTTATCATTTTCTATAGGCTTGTCTGTTAAATAGCTACTACCTAAATAACCAATTTGTCCTTTATAGCTAACTTTTGTCCAGCCTTTACAGTCTTCTAAAAACTCTATTTTCTCGCCTTTATCTAAAACACTTAGGATTTTTGATTTTGTAGTAGGCGATTCCCTAAAGTTTAAACCATCAACATTTACATATAAGTATTTAGTTTCTTTTTCTGGTTTTTGTGGTTTTTCAGGTTTTTCAACTTTTTCAGTTGTTATACTTAAATAATCCTTACTTACCCAGCCTTCTAAGCCTTTAACACTTATTTTGCACCAACCATTTTTTTCTTCTAGAACGTTGTATTTTTGTCCATTTAATACTACGCCTATTTTATTACCTGATTCCACTTTAGGATTTTTTCTAACATTTAGTCCACTTTTAGCAGTTACAGTTGCTACTTTTTTGTCTACAACCTGTGCTGCAAAGGCAGATACAGTTGTTAAAGATACCATAGCAATTATAAAAGATGCTACAATCTTTTTTCTTATCCCTATCACATTTCTCCCCCTTTCTCCAGTTGTAAAAATTTTAATTATTATGTAACCCTTTATTTATATAATCGTAATAAACCTATATTTCCTAATAGCTTTAATGTAATAATTATGTAAAAAAGGCATATTAGTCTTTTTTCGACTAATATGCCTTTTTCTTAACATGTTATTTTAAGTTTTGTTGTAGTTTATTAAGTTCATTTTCTAATTCTTTTAGATAATTTCCATAGCCTGCCCAGTCACCTTTCTTTTGAGCTTCTGTTGCTTTTTTAAATAGGTCTGCAGCTTTGTTTGCTATGTCTACTGCTGTTTCAGCCTGTGAAGGTTGTTGTCCTCCTTGTTGTGGCTGGCTAGTAGTATCATCTTTTACTTCTGAACCAAATAATCTAGTTAATGCTTTTGGTATATTTTCTTCCATAACTATTCTGTCTCCATACTGAACTATAACTCTTTTCAGTTCTGGAAGTCCCTTACCGCTTTGTGATTTTAGATATAGTGGCTTAACATAAAGCAGAGAGTTTTTAATTGGTATAATATTTAC
The DNA here is from genome assembly GCA_023389275.1 of Bacillota bacterium. Taxonomy (GTDB): domain Bacteria; phylum Bacillota; class Clostridia; order Clostridiales; family Caloramatoraceae; genus Clostridium_AB. The sequence continues at coordinate 4,142 of JAEWEN010000026.1, read as the reverse complement.
CTCACCAAACTGTACACCACTACCTTGTTGACTCCATAAAGTAAGTTCTTGAGATATATCTGTATCTGTATTTATTTTTGAATTAAACTGTTGTGGTCCATATACTGCCTGCTCTTTTGGGAACTTAAGAAGAACAAGTTTTGTTTTCTCTGCATCTGCTTCAACAGTAAGCCATGAAACCATATTTTCCTTTTTAGCAACAGTATAAGGAATAGTTAGTAAGAACTTCTCTTCCTTATCTCCTGGAAGTCTCATTAACTGATAAACAGGACTAACCTGTGTTTCTTTACCATCTTTTGCCTTATATTTAGCTATGCTCCAAAGGTCCTCATTGTTATAGAATATCATAGGATTTGTCATATGATACTTTTCATAAACTGATGATTGAAGCATAAACACATCTTCTGAGTATCTTAAATGATTCTGAAGATCTTTTGGCATTTCTTTAATATTCTTAAATAATCCAGGATACATTTTTGATATTGTTGTAGCAATAACATCTGACTCATCTTCTAAATAAAATTCAACTGTTCCATCATATGCATCTACAACAGCTTTTACAGAGTTTCTAATATAATTTATATCACCATACTTTTCAGCATATGGATACTTATCAGATACTGTATATCCATTTATAATCCATTTTAGTTTTCCTTCACTAGCAACTATATATGGATCTCTATCATATTCAATAAAAGGAGCTATTTTCTTAACTCTTTCAACTATGTCTTTATGAAGTATAATTTTACTTTGTGAAGTTATTTCACTAGAAAGTAGGAAGTTTATACTTTTTTGGTTTATAGCAAATAAAACTCTATTTGCAAATGTAAGTGGAATACCAGCTTTTCCATTATATCTTGTTTCTTCATTTTCATTTCCTGATGGGTGGTCTATTTCATTTGATTTTGCTCCAACTATTGAGTAATCCTTAGTAAGCTCACCAAAGTATATTTGAGGCTTATCTACTTTTATTGGACCAGTTACAGGAATATCTTTAGATATAAAGTTTGGAAGTCCAGTAGACCCTACACTATTACTATAGGAAGCAACTATTCCATATCCATGTGTATAGAATAAGTGCTTATTTTGCCAAGTTTGGAACTTCTCTTCCCTGTTAGAGTTGTCAAGTTCTCTAGGTGCTATAAGTACTTGTCTAAGCTTTCCGTCTATCATATATCTATCTATATCAATATTATTAAACTTATAGTAGTTTCTTATAGCCTGGATTTGATTGTAAACCTCTCCAGTTCTATCAAACTCGTTTATTCTTATATTATCTATTGTAACCTTATTTTCTTCAATATCCTTAGGTGTTAAATTTGTTTGAACAGGAAAGTCTCTTTGTTCAATATTATTCAAACCAAAGGCATTTCTGGTAAATTCTATATTATTTGTTATATAAGGCATTTCCTTATCTCTTGCGTTTGGAGTTACTATAAATCTTTCAACTATTCCTGCTGCAACTGCTTGTACAACTATAAGTGCAACAATAACACCAGCTGAATACATAACAGGTCTAAATCTTTTTTTAGAAACGCAGTAAACAAATATAATAGCTGAAATTAAACAAACCACTGCAATAATAACAAATGCAGGTAAAGTTACATGTATATCTGTATACCCTGCACCATAAGTAACACCACTAGGTGAGTATACAAGCTCTATTGCTTTTATTAAAAATTCTATTGATAAAAATACTAAGAATATTGCTCCAAGACTAGAAAGCTGTCTTGCAATAAATCTTTCTTTTGTTCCTTTTTCAATGTCTATAACACCACGAAGTCCATTTATTCCTTCTTGAGCTTTTAATGTAAAATAGAATATAAGTGCAACAACACCTAGAACTATAATTATAAACATAAATAGTGAAAGTATAGACTTAATTAGAGGAAGTTTAAACATATAAAACGAAGCATCTAAAGAGTATATAGGGTCTTTAATATTTGTAGGTGTAGCATTTATAAACTGAAGTATTTTGTACCAAAAGCTTTCAGTAAATAATAGTGATACTATAAAAGCTACTATAGCTGAAATTCCCCCTATAAATTTGTTTGTAACATTTGATATGTTAAAACCAAACTCTACTTCATCTACAAAACTTAAAAACTTTGATTTAAGTGTTTTAATGTAGAATACTATAGATGCAAAAAAGATTATAAAAGTCGGTATAAATACTAGAACTTTAGTAAATAGGGTTTTAGTAAATACATTTAAATAGCCAACTTCTTTAAACCACTGAAGATCTACTAAAAATCCTGATGAAACCACTATAATTAGTCCTAATATAACAATCGCCCCTATAATCTTATAAAGGTAATTTTTCATCTCTTATCCTCCTATATAATAATATAGTTATAATATAACATATTTATTATGTTTTGAAAATTATAAAGGTTAGGTCTAATTAGTCCAAGAGACCCACCAAGTATTATTTGTCTTAATACAATTAACATTTACCACAGATGTATTTAAATAGCTTCCGTCTTTTTTTACGTTTCTAAATTCAACTTCTACAACAGCTGTATTATCTTTTATAGTTTCATTTAATACTTTAAATTCTCCATTTAAAAACCCTATAGATTCTATTTCCTTCATTTCAGCTAAATATTCATAATAGGTTTTTCTTTCTTTAGATAGGTGATCCATTAATAAATAGCTTTTAAGAAAGTCTCCTTTTTTCTCTAAGTTCATTTGGTACTCAACTAAATTCTTAGGAGAATTAAATTCTTTCATAGCTATAATGCTAGTGTCTTTTTTAAACCTATCTATATTTTTAACATTTACTTTTTCATCTCCAGAATATATTTCTACATACTCTATATCTTTTAATTCTAAAAGTGTATTTGCAATAGACATATTATATAAATAAAATATCTCTTCATTATAAGAAAGACTTTCCTTAAATGAACTTGAAAACTTTACTTTAATATAATTATCAATTTTTTTAACTGACTTTAACTTAAAGTCTTTATTCACATAAGCACTTGAGGTTGAAATAAGAGATTCTACTATAGATTTATAAATGTTTTTCTTAATAGGAATATTTATAACCTCAGCATCTAATTTTTCATTTTGCTTATTTAGTAAATAAACTATCATAGGCATTTCTTTATCAGCACTAGCTGTTTTTGAAGTTTTATCTATATTTACTTTAATAAATATTCCTATGGTAAATAAAATAGACATAACAACAATACTATATGTAAAGTACAATACTTTTTTGTTCATAAAACACTCCTCCAAAGTATCAAAATATAATATTATTTATTATGTCCAGTTTTTCCTATTTTTATATTAATTTTTACAATCTGCTTCTTGAAGCATTTTAACTATTTTATCTGTACAATTATAATTATGATGATTTTTTATTATATAAGCTATTTCTTCATCTATATCTTTATATAATTCATACCCTATATAAGGATGATTATAATAAACATTTATAGGTTTTATAAACTGTAACTTTCTTGTTGCAGACTCTGATATTTTATTCATTATAACTATAATTCCTTTAAATATAGGATTAAGTCCTGAATTTCTTTTACCTATATCATGTAAAAGAGCAGCTTTAATAAATTTATCATCTACATTATTATTATCTCTAAAAAATATAGCTACATTTATACAATGCTTTTTTTCATGTGTAGGTAAAGAGTTAAACAGTAATTTATCTTTTTCATCTAAATACTTATTTATAAAATCGTAGTCTTCCTTTGTTAATCTAGCAAATATAGCTAAGAAAAACTGCTTCACTCTATAAAACATAATTCCTCTCCTAAAGCTTTTTATATAAAATTATCATATAAAATAAAAAAAGTCTATTTCATACGAAATAGACTTTTGGAGCCGGCAATAGGATTTGAACCCACGACCTACTGATTACAAGTCAGTTGCTCTACCAACTGAGCTATGCCGGCATATTTAAAAGTGGCGACCCAGAAGGGGCTCGAACCCTCGACCTCTGGCGTGACAGGCCAGCACTCTAACCAACTGAGCTACTGGGCCACTTTTACCAAGCGACTTCCTACCCTCCCAGTCCGTCTCCAGACTAGTACTATCGGCGTTAAAGAGCTTAACCTTCGTGTTCGGAATGGGAACGGGTGTATCCTCTTTGCCATCATCACTTGATGCTAGTTGAGTTA
>JAEWEN010000128.1 GCA_023389275.1 Bacillota bacterium | reverse complement strand
TTTATTTATAGCTGGTAAAGTAAGAATGAGACCAATATTTATGACAGCTTTAACTACTGTACTTGGTCTTTCTACTATGGCAATGGGGATTGGACAAGGTTCTGAAATGATTCAGCCAATGGCTATAGTTACAATAGGAGGTCTTTTATATGCAACTATTTTAACACTTGTTGTTGTACCTGTTATGTATGATATTTTAAATAGAAAAGAAATGAAGAAAATAGAAATAGATGACTAAAAAAATAATAAGTAAATTTGATAGTTTTGTGCCTAATTGCTATAATAAAAAATGATAAAAGTAAGAGGGTATATAATAAAAAGTATTGACTCTTTGTAAAAAATAGTATATGATTTATATCATAGTAAACCGATAGGAATTATACAAGCTATGAAAAGGAAAAGTAGATAGTATAAGTTATTAAAGAGAGGGCTAGTTGCTGAGAAGGCCTATAACAAGTATTATTGAAGTGCCCCTTGGAGCTTAAAAGTCGAAATTATAGTAGATTTTTATGGGTACTCCCATTATAGAGTAAAGACATGATTGTGTCTTGTGAGATGGATATTTTATATCTAATAAGAGTGGAACCGTGGAAGTTATACTTCTGCCTCTGTATATTGCAGTGGCAGAAGTTTTTTTATTTTAAATTTTAAGGGGGAGGAAAAAATGAACATTAATTTAATCATTGCTGTAGTTCTTTCTTTAGTATCTGTTTATATAATATATTTAGTAAAAAAGAAAACAGGAAAATTTGCATATAGTGTGCTTACAGCATTGGCTCTAGGACTTTTACTTGGATTTGTATTTAAAGAAAACGTAGGATTTATGAAAATAGTAGGAAGTGCGTACATGTCACTTATTAAAATGATTGTTGTACCACTGGTTATGGTTTCACTAATTACAAGTATTATAAGACTTGAGAATATAAAAACTCTTAGAACAATAGGACTTAAAACAATAATAGTTTTACTTGGAACAACAGGTATAGCTTCATTTATAGGAGTTGTTGTAGCAAACATTTTAAAACTTGGTAAGGGGTTAAATTTTGTTATGCCTGAAGGGTTTGAGGTTAGAGAAGTTCCAGAGTTTTCAAAGGTTTTATTGGATATGCTACCATCTAATCCAGTAGCTTCTATAGTTGATGGTAAGATTATACCTATAATAATATTTTCGCTATTTATAGCAGTTGCTTTAATGATTGAGGATGGTAAAAATCCTAAACTAGTAAAGCCTTTTAAAGATTTTTTAATGGCTACATATGGAGTAGTTTCAAGAATAACTCAAATAATTTTAGTATTTATACCTTATGGAGTATTTGCTCTTATAGCAAATGCAGCAGCAAGTAATGGACTTGATACTATAAAGTCTTTATTACTAGTTGTTGTTGCAGTTTATGTAGCTTGTATAATACAAATTTTAGTAGTTCATACTTCATTAATTACATTTGTTGCTAGAAAAAATCCTATAGAGTTTTTTAAAGCAATATCTCCAGCACAAATACTTGCTTTTACAAGTCAAAGTAGTTATGGAACATTACCTGTTACTATAAAAAGCTTAACTGAAAGAGCAGGAGTTTCTGAAAATATAGCTAGCTTTGTAGCACCACTTGGAGCAACTATTGGTATGAATGGTTGTGGAGGGGTTTATCCTGCTATAGTTGCAGTATTTGTTTCTAATTTATTTGGAATAGAAATGAGTATGTATTCTTATATTATGATAATATTTACAGCAATAATATCATCAATAGGAATAGCTGGGGTACCAGGGTCTGCGACAATGTCAACTACAGTTGTTTTATCAACACTTGGACTTCCAATAGAGGGTATGGCAATGGTTATGTCAGTTGATGCTATTAATGATATGATGAGAACTATGACAAATATAACAGGTACATCTGTTGCTGCAGTTGTTGTAGATGAAATGGAAAAAAGGAAAAAAGATTAACCTATTTATTGTTTTTTTAGAAATAAAATGTTAAAATCATCACGTATGTTAAATATTTAATTTTAAATTTAGAAATCAATTTATCTTAAAATAAAAACCGGCAAAACATTGTTTTGACGGTTTTTATGTATAGTTAGAAACATTTAAATTGGAGGATTTTAATATGTTTAATTTTCTAAAAAATGGAGATGAAAATGGATTTTCTTGGAATTTAATAAAAAATGTAGAAGAGGGTAGAGAAAATTTAGGATTAATGATGCCGGTTTTAGTATATAGACTTTTTCACTATACAATTAAAGAGGAGATAACTAAAACATATGGAAAAGAAGCATCTATAGATATTTTTAGAAATTCAGGAAAATTGGCAGGAGAAGAATTTGCTAAAAATATGCTAGACTTAAATCTTTCATTTTCAAAATTTATGGCTCATTTACAAAGTGTTTTAGCCGAAAATAAAATAGGGATACTTAGAGTAGAAAAACTTGATTTAGAAACAGGAGAACTTATTCTTACAGTAGGAGAGGATTTAGAGTGTTCTGGACTTCCTGTAATGGGAGAGGAAATTTGTAACTATGATGAAGGATTTCTGGCAGGTATTTTAAAAGAATATACAAAAAAAGATTATACAGTAGTAGAAACAGATTGCTGGGCAACTGGATCTAGAGTGTGTAGATTCGTGGCTACTATAAAATAGTGTGGTGATTTTAAATGATCTCAAATGATGTACAATTGCTAATGAAGCAAATAGAAAATATTATTTTAAATAAATCAATTGATAAATTAGAAAAATGCAACAGTAGAGAGCTTGCTGATATTCAAGAAGCTATTTTCTATCTATATGATTGTATTTTAGAGGTAAATGAATTTTCAAAAAACCTTTCAAAAGGAATATTAGATGTGACTCCTCCAAGTAGAGAAAACTTTCTTGCTGGTAACTTAAAGGAACTTCAAGCTGGACTTAGACATTTAACTTGGCAGGCAACACAAGTTGCAAAGGGAGATTATCATCAAAGAGTAGAGTTTTTAGGAGAATTTTCTAAATCTTTTAATACTATGATTACCCAGTTAGATGAAAGGGAAAAGAAGCTTAAAGAAAAGGCTGAGATTCTTGAACAGTCAAGACATTTAATGGTATCTGTAATGAACGGAGTAGGAGATTGGATAATTGTAGTTGAAAATGAAAATAAAAAAGTTATATTTGAAAATAAAGCGGCCAAAAAAGGTTTTTATAACTTAAAATGCGAAGAGTCAAGAAATAATAATAAATGTATGTTTTTAAATTCTCTTTTAAATTATAATGAAGAAGAAATGGGAAGGGTTTGGGAGCATCCTTGTTGTTCAGTAAAAAAGGTGTATAAAATAACCTCTTTCCCTGTAGAATGGAATGGGAAACATGCCTTTGCCCATTTGATTTGTGATATAACACATAATAAAAAAGAAGAAGAAAAATTAAAAAGTATGGTATATAAAGATACACTTACTGAGGTTTATAACAGAAGATATTGTATTGAATCTATACAAGATTTTTTAAATCAAGATATTAAGTTTACAATATGCTTTATTGATATAGATGGATTAAAATATGTAAATGATAATTTTGGTCACAACATAGGAGATGAGTATATTAAGCATGTATGTAAGGTATTAATTAGTCATACAAGACATGAGGATATAATATGCAGAATTGGTGGAGATGAATTTATAGTACTAATGAAAGATTGTGAAAAAAATGACTCTGAAAGAAGAATGGCAAGTATAAGAGAAAGAATTATAAAAAGCAAAAGAGAGTTTCCAATGAGTATTAGTTATGGATTAGTAGAGGTAACATCTTCTAAAGGACAATCTCCTGAAAAGCTTTTAGGAGAGGCTGATAGTGTAATGTATAAGTTTAAAAAACAATATAAACCTAAAGAGCTTAGTTAGTTGACTAGGCTTTTTTTTTAATGTATACTGAACCGGTGGTCAGGAAAAGGGGGGATTAATAATAAAGGTATCAGTTAAGGATATTATATTAGATAACGCTTTAAAAATATTTTCTGAAAAAGGCTACGTAAACGCTTCTATTCAAGAAATTGCAACTGCATCTAATACTTCAAAAAGCAATGTAATGTATCACTTTAAAACTAAAGAAAATCTTTTCCTATGTCTTATGGAGCTTTGGGATAAAGAATGGATATATATATATAATAAAATAGATAAAAATAGTATAACAGCAAGTGATAAACTAAGAAGTCTTGCTGAGGAATCTATAAAAAGTGATTTAACACATCCTTTAAGAAAAGCTTATTTTGAGTATGTAGGAACCATTACAAATAGCCCTTTAAACTATAGAGAAAAGATAAATGACGATATAGCTATGTATAAAGAAACTTATAAAAGGATATTACTTGAGGGAGTAGTATCTAAAGAGTTTAAAGAAATAGATATTGATTTATATACAGATATAATACATGGCTGTATTAACGGGATACTTGAAAGCTTTAACAATTATGATGTAGAAAGATTGACTAAGATTTTATTAGAAGCTGTAGATATATTTTTAGAAAGTATAAGTACTAATAGTTAAGGATTAGTATATTTATTTTAAAATACAACTGAACAACAGGTCAGTAAAGGAGTGAAATTATGAAGCTAATGCTTTATTACATTAGAAAGTACAAAAGATATGTATTTTTAAGTATTATTTGCTCCCTTGGATTTGTTTTAATAGAAATTGGACTTCCAACACTTTTAGCTAGGATGATAGATAAAGGTATTTTAGCAGGAGACTTTGAAGTAGTAAAACAAATAGGTCTTTTCATGGTACTTATTTGTGCTATAGGATTTGTAGGACTTATAGGTCTTGCTTACTCAGGAAGTAAAATAACAACAAGTATTACAAGGGATATAAGAAATGATGTTTTTGAAAAGGTTCAAGGATTTTCCCATAGTGAATTTGGAAAATTTGGATCAGCATCTTTAATTACTCGTACAACAAACGATGCATTTAAAATAATGACATTTTTACAAATGGCTTTAAGGGTAGGTATAATAGCGCCTTTAATGCTTATAACAAGTCTTATTATGGTTATAAAGGTAAGTCCATCTCTTTCACTTGGACTTTTAGGGGCAATTCCACCTATTATACTAGGAGTATTTATAATAGGGAAAAAAGCAGATCCCCTGTCAGCTTATCAGCAAGCAACAATAGATGGAATAAATATGAAGTTTAAAGAAAGTCTAACAGGACTTCGTGTAATACGTGCATTTGGAAAGGAAGAACTTCAAAGAGAAAGATTCAATGAAGTAAACACAGAGTATGCAGGTGTTTCTAAAAAGTTATTTAAATTAATGGCAATTGCTCAACCAGGATTTTGGTTTATATTTAGTATATTATTTATATTTGTAATATCTTTTGGAGCAATGTTAATAGGAAAAAGCGATTTATTAGTTGGAGATTTAGTTGCTTTTGTTGAATATATATTCCATGCTATGTTTTCAACTATGTTATTTGCAAACGTATTTATTATGTATCCATTAGCGGCGGTTTCAGCTAAACGTATACAAAAAATATTAGATACTGAAACTTCTATAAATGAAAATGAATCTAGCAAAAATATTGAAATTAAAAATGGTAAAGTAGAATTTAAAAATGTTAGTTTTGCCTATGGAGATGATGAGACTATACTTAAAAATATATCATTTACAGCAAATCCAGGTGAAACAGTAGCTATAATAGGAAGTACAGGAAGTGGAAAATCTACACTTATTCATTTAATTCCTCGTTTTTATGATGCAACTAGTGGAGAGGTTTTAATAGACGGAGTTAATGTAAAAGAATATAACTTAAAGTCACTTAGAAAAGGTATAGGAATGGCTCTTCAAAAAGCAGTTTTATTTACAGGAACAATAAAAGAGAACTTCCTTTATGGAAAAGAGGATGCTACTATCTCTGACATGGAAAAAGCAAGTGAAATAGCTCAAGCAAAATACTTTATAGAAGGCAAGGAAAAGAGATATGATGAGTTTTTATCAGAGGGAGGAAACAATCTATCTGGTGGTCAAAAGCAAAGATTATCTATTGCAAGAGCCATAGTTAGAAAACCAAAAATATATATATTTGATGATTCTTTCTCTGCACTTGATTATAAAACAGATGCTTCTTTAAGAGCAGCGCTAAAAGAAGAAACAGAAAATAAAACAGTAATAATAGTTGCTCAAAGAGTAGGAACAATTAGAAATGCAGATAAAATAATTGTTTTAAATAATGGAGAAATAGCAGCTATAGGAAAACATAAAGAGCTTTTAAAAACAAGTGATATTTACTATGATATTGCATCATCACAGCTTTCAAGAGAGGAGCTGATACAAGATGAAAAATAATTTAAAAACACTTAAAAGATTATTTCAATATATAAAACCTTTTAAAGTAAGCTTTATACTAGCAATAGCTTTAACTATAATATCAGCTATAATGAATGCTATAATACCTGTTGTAATTGGACTTACTACAACAGAACTATTTGAAAATGTATCTGATATGGCAAAGGGAGTAGCTAATGCAGGAATAAACTTTTCTTATATATTTAATGTACTTGCAGCGTTTTTTGCAGTGTCAATAATAACTCTTTTAACACAGTATTTTTCAATGGCATTTATGACAAATGCTGTTCAAGGTGCTATGAAAAATCTTAGAAAAGATGTAAGTGATAAAATAAACAAAATACCTGTTTCATATTTTGATTCAAGACAGCAAGGAGATATTTTAAGCGTTGTAACAAATGATATAGATGCTATATCAAATGCACTTCAACAAAGTGTTATACAAGTAATTACAGCTATTTTAGGAATAGCTCTAGCACTTGTAATGATGTTTTCAATATCTATTCCTATGGGGATAATTACATTATTTATTATTCCTTTATCATTAATTTTTACAAAGCTTGTAATTAGAAAATCACAAAAATACTTTTCTAATCAGCAAAATGATTTAGGTAAGTTAAATGGATATATACAAGAAAACTACAATGGTTTTAGTGTTATAAAACTTTATAATAGAGAAAAAGATTCTATAAAAGGTTTTAAGGAAATAAACA
>JAEWEN010000087.1 GCA_023389275.1 Bacillota bacterium | reverse complement strand
TAGTAAAAATATATTAAATAGAAAAGATGATAAAGAAATTAGCTTATATACAAACTTTAAAAAAGTAAAAGAAATTCTTAAAAATAGAGTTTAAAAAGTATTTAATCACAAATATAAATAAACCTTTTAAAGGAGTTTATATTTTATCACTAAAAGTGAGGGTTAAATAAAATCTTTTTATATAAAATTTTAAAATACGGTTGTGGGAGATAAATAAAGTTAAAACTTTGTTTATGCACTGGCTCAACCAAGGCTTTAAGGTTACTTAAGTAACAAAAGTGCGAAATATCTAAAATTAAGTACATCTGTATATATTTTTAGAACCAGAGCCTGCTATAGCAATAGGAAATCCACTAGGCCTTAGTTTTCAAAGAACTGTTACATCAGGGATAATAAGTGCTGTAAACAGAACTCTTGAAATTGAAAAAGGAATATTTATGGAAGATTTGATTCAAACAGATGCATCAATAAATCCAGGAAATAGTGGAGGTCCTTTAGTTAATATAAAAGGAGAAGTTGTAGGAATTAACACTGCTAAGGTTTCTACAGCAGAAGGTATAGGATTTGCAGTTCCTATAAATATAGTAAAACCCATTATAAGTAGTATAAAAGAAACAGGAAGTTTTAAGGCTCCTTACATAGGAATAACAGCACTTGATAAAGAGGTTGCAGGATACTATGACGTTAATATAACTGAGGGTATATATATAGTTAAAGTTGATAAAACAGGACCTTCTAAAGAAGCTGGTATAGTTGAAGGAGATACTATACTTAGTGTAAATGGATTAGCGGTTAATACAACAGTAGAATTTAAAGAATCTATTTATAATAAAGTGGTAGGAGATATTATTACTTTAAAAATAAAAAATAAATTAAATGAAATAAAAGAAATTGAAGTTACTTTAAAGTAGCTTCTTTTTTATTTTGGTATAATACTTTTATTATAAAAATTTAAAAAAGGTTGTGAATAATGTGGATAACTATCTGTATAACATTAAATATTCTGTGGATGAAGAGAGTTTATGTAAATTAGAATTAAAATGTATTTTTGAAAAAGAGCCTGTGGATAAGTACATAATTTCAAATAAGAAAATAGATCCAAGTAAAAGTCCTTTTATAAAACAAAGACTTTCATTTATTTATGTAGAGGATTCATTTAATGATTTAATAAATAAAATAAAAAGTGAAAATCTAGCTTACGAAGATTTTAAAGTAAGTTATGTAAAAGGTGGAGACAATATAGAATATGAAAAGCGTTTAGAAATAATTAAAAAAATAGGAATGAGTATTAATGGAGAAGCTGATATTTATAATCCTAAAATAGAGTTTGGATTTATAAAACTTAATAATAAATGGATATTTGGAAAGTTAAAGAATCATAATAATAATTGGAATATACATGATAAAAAACCTTGTACATATTCAAATAGTCTTAATTATAGGTTAGCTAGAAGTCTTATAAATATAGCAGCATCAAACATGGAAAATCCTAAATTAGTAGATCCTTGTTGTGGAGTAGGTACTGTTTTAATTGAAGGAGTAGCACTTGGGTATAATATAAAAGGATATGAGATAAATCCTATGATAGGAGAGAGGGCAAAAACTAATCTTAAGTTTTTTGACTATGAGGATGTAGTTACAATAGGAGATATGCACGATATTAATGAAAAATTTGATGCCTCTATTATAGATATACCTTATGGACTTTTTAACCCTATTACAGAGGAGGAGCAGTTAAATATTATAAAAACAGCTAGAAAAATATCAGATAAAATGATTATTATATCCTATGAAGAAATGGATAATATGATAAATAAAGCTGGATTTAAAATTTTACAAAAAGCTACTATTAATAAGGGGAAATTTAAAAGATATATAGGAATTTGTATATAATATATTGATTTTACCTTAAGTTAAGTATAATATTGTTCCTATACCTAAAATTAGATCTGGTATATGTTTTAGTTTATTAGTAAAGGTAGGATGAAAATTGAGTAGGAAAACTATATTAGAAAAAACCAAAATGTTTATATGCATTGTAGCATGTATTATTTTATTCCAAGCAATATTCGGTCCTGAAAATACACTAATAGGTGTTACAGTTGTTACTGCTACTTTAATGTTTTTGGAAAGAGATCTTACAACAAATAAATTAAATTATTTATTAGTGTTTTTAGCAGTTAATCTTACACAAGGTATCTCAGCATATATTGCTCAAGAAAATATTATACTAGGTTCAATACTAACATTTATATGTATTTTTGTTTCAGGATATTTATTTACCCATGACTTAAAAGCACCTATGTATATAGCTTTTGGTCTTCAATATGTATTTATACTTTATGTCCCTATAACTATAGATAGACTACCAATAAGGCTTTTAGCACTTGCATCAGGAGCATTTATAATTGTAGGTTATCAGTTAATATTTAATAGACGTAGACTTAAAAAAATAACTGATGGAATTTTTCCAGGAGTAATTTTAAGTTTAAATGAAAAAATAAATAAAATAATAAACTTAGAATATGCAGAGGAAAATAGTGAGGATTTAGATAAGTCTATAGTATCAAGAATAAAAACAGTTAAAAAAGCTGCATTCGATAGTAAACATTCAAATTTTCATACAGCTTTAGAAGCTAAAATAATGCTTAATGTATCTATAGCCCTTGAAAGATTTAGTATATTATTAACAAGAGTTAGTATGGATTTAAAAGATGAAAAATCTATAGATAAAAATGATAAAGAATTTTTATTATTTATTAAAGAGTGTTTTAATGGACTTGTAGATACACAAAATAATAAAGAAAAGCTTATAAAAGAAATAGATAAAATTAGAAAAACAATAAACATATATAAAAAGGAAAATAATATTAAGGTTTCTAAAATATCATCTGAAAATCTAAGAGAAATAATAGAGAATCTAGATTTTTTAGAACATAATTTAAGAGAAGCTGCTTATGCAAATCCTAAAGAATATAGAAAGATAATTAGAAAAACTAGTATACCAGATAACTTTAAAACAAGATATACACTATTTAAAGACTTTAACATTAATTCACTTAAATTTTCCTATGCTTTTAGATGTGCACTTTTAATAACTATAGGTTATTTTGTAGTAAAGTATTTTAATATACAAGATGGAAAGTGGCTAGTATATACCTTACTTTCTATAATTCAACCATACTATCAAGATGCAAAATTAAAGTCTGTTAACAGAATGAAAGGAACCCTTATAGGAGTTTTAGTATTTATGGTACTATTTTCTATAGTTACTAATTCTACAGGAAGAAGTATGATGGTTCTTATGGCTGGATATCTAGGCTCATATATGAAAACATATGATAGACAAATGATATTTACAACAATATCTGCACTTGGAGTTGCAGCTGCTGTAGGAGAACCTATAGAACTTTCTTTAATAAGAATTTTATTAGTTACAATAGGTGTAGTAATTGGATTTGCTGCAAATAAATTTATACTTCCTTATAACATACAAGATTCAAGTAAAAAACTTATGAAAATGTATGATGGAATATTTGAAGAAATAGATAATCAAATAGATCTTGCATCAAAAGGACAAGGAAATATACAATACATGAGAAATCTTGTTATGCAAGTAAGTTTAATTGAAGATAGACTTTATAGAAATGCAGCTATTGAATCTAAAGAAAGTAAGGAAAAAATAGAAGAGATAATAGAAAACAATAGAATAAAAGTAAATGATCTTTATGATGAATACTTAGGTGTTCACAGTAAAAATAAAAAGTAGAAAAAATACCTTTAAGTTTATATAAACTTAAAGGTATTTTTTTATTTGTAAAAAACTTGAAACTTTTTATACTCTTTAAACGACTAATATATAGAAGGTAGAGGAGGGAGATATTTGAATACAGCAGTTAGCTTAGGTGATGAGATTTTAAAAAGAAAAAAATTAAATGAAGAAATAATAATAGAAAATGCTATAAAAGGCGATAAAGAGTGTTTTGGTTTTTTAATAAAACAGGAGAAAAGCTATCTTTATAAAATGGCATATTTATATGTTAAAAATGAAGAAGATGCTCTTGAAATTGTACAAGAGGTGGCTTATAGAGGATTTTTAAATATCAATAAACTAAATAAAGCAGAATTTTTTAAAACATGGATAACAAAAATACTTATAAATGTAGCAAGTGATTATATAAAGCTTAAAAATAAAACAGTTTTTATAGAAGAAAAAAATATAAAAGGGATAAGTGAAAGTAGTAATTTAGAGGAAAAAATAGATCTTTACAATGCAATAGATATTTTAAAGGAAGACTATAAAACAGTAATAATAATGAAATACTTTAGTGACCTTAAAATAAAAGATATAGCAAATGTTATGGAAATTCCAGAGGGAACAGTTAAAACATATTTAACTAGAGCTAAAAAAGACCTTAAAAATATATTAAGGGAGGGTTATTTAAATGAATAATTTAGATAGTATAAAAGTTCCAGATAATATAGATGACTTTATAAATAAAGGAATAAACAAAGCAGAAGAAAAATTAAATAAACAAAAAAGAAAAACAAAGAAAAAAATAGTTTCATCAGTTGCAGCAGGAATAATAGGTGTAGTGATTATTGGTGCATTTAATCCAGTAATTGCAAGTAAGATTCCTGTATTAAAAAGTGCTTTTGAAGCTGTACAAAATAAAATTGAATACCCAGGGGAATATTCAAACTATGCAACCGTTATTAATAAAACAGTTTCTAGTGAAGGTGTTGATATTACACTATCTGAGGTTATATGTGATGGAAGGTATTTAAGTGTTTCATTTAAAGTAGAAAGTAAAATCCCTTTTAAGTATATAAAATATGATTATGAACCTTCTGTAGATTATGATTTAACTAAAGAAGAAGCAAATAAAATAGAAAAGAGACAACTAGAATATGAAGGAAGTGGAAGGGTAGATTTTTCAGAGTATGAACTTAATAATTCAGGAATTGCAGGTTTAGACGGGAAGTTTTTAGATGAATATACGTTTGTAGGAGTTGAAAGATATGAATTAAATAATTTAGAGAAAATACCAAATGAATTTAAGTATAAGTTAAATATAAATAAATTAATTTGTAATTCATGGAATCCAGAAAAAATAAAGGATCAAGTAATATTAGGAAGTTGGAATTTTGAAGTTCCAGTTAAAGTAACTAATGTTGAAAATAAAGAAATAATCTTAAATGAAAAGCAAAATGAATATGAAATTAAAAAATTATCACTAACTCCATTTGAATTAATTATAGAAAGTGTAAATTCAAGGCCACATACTTATGATGGAAATAGAATTAGGATTAAAGATGAAAATGATAATGAATACTTTTTATTAGGAAGAAGAATTAATGGGGAAAAAGATATAATGTATATTGCATTAGGGGGTAAAATACCTAAAAAGCTTTATATAGAGGTTTATGAATTAAACGATAAAAATAATCTAGATAAGGAAACTGTATTTTATAAAAAAGAAATAAGTATAAAATAATTAAGGCGCCAACAGGCGCCTTTTATCTTTTGTACATTAAATAATCTTTAGTATGTTAGAAATTTGGTGGTTTAAAGGAATGGAAATATTTATATATTCACAATATTCACTCCTTTTTATACTTCCATTATACTATTGCAAAGGTTAAAATACAATGAAAAATGTCGTAAAATACATAAAAATGTATTAACCAATTCCTCCGTACATTACACCAAGTATTACTACTAGTATAGTAACAAGTGTAAATATATATTTTCCGTATATTATAAACCAGTCCCCTACTTTATGTTTTACATTTCTATTTATATCATTTAGTACAGTTTCTTTACTTGTTAAGAAGAAGAAACATATAGCAACAATTAAAGACCCAATAGGAGATATTATTATAGTAACAAAGTCTGTGAAAGACCCAAATCTATCCATACTTGTAGTAAGTGGAAGTGCAAGTACAAATGCTAATACTCCAATTAATATAGAAGCTTTTACTCTACTAAGTTTAGTAGATGAAAGAAGTGCCTCAACAGGTCCTTCTAACATATTTACTGATGAAGATATAGTAGCAAAAATAATACTTAAGAAAAATATAAAACTTAAAAGTCCGCCATAGCTCATTTCTTGGAATATTTTTGGTACAGTTATAAATAAAAGTGATGGTCCAGCAGCAGGATTAAGTCCAAATGCAAAAACAGCTGGCATTATCATAAATGAAGCAAGTAGTGCAGCTATAGTATCAAAAATAGCAGTACTAAAAGCAGAGCTTGGAATATTAATATTTTTATTTATATAGCTTCCATAAACAACCATACCACATCCATTTAAAGAAACAGTAAAGAAAGCTTGTCCCAGTGCCATTACCCAAGTTTCGGCTTTTAAAAGGTATGTAAAATCAGGATTTAAAAGATATTCAACACCTTTCATAGAACCAGGAAGTGAAAGTGATTTTACGGTTAAAATAATAAATATAATAAATAAAATAGGCATTATTAATTTATTAAGACGTTCTATTCCCTTTGTAATTCCAAGGCAAACAACTAAAACTGTTATGAGTACAGCTAGGAAAAACCAAGGAATAGATGATGATGTTCCTGAAAAATTACTAAAGTAACTTGTAGTTTCTATAGTATTTATTTCACCTGTAATACTTAATGCAAAGTATTTAAGAACCCATCCTATAACAATACAGTAAAACATAAAAACTCCAACAAGACCTATTGGAGGAATAGCTCCTATAATTGAGCCACCTTTTA
>JAEWEN010000097.1 GCA_023389275.1 Bacillota bacterium | reverse complement strand
GTTTCTCAGATGAAACTTTTTACTAAAAGTTACAAAAATTATTGTACGCTCGCTATGATTACTGTTTAGTTTTCAATGACCAAGTGTCGTTTTCCTTAGCGACATAAATTATTATATAAGATAAATTCATTTATGTCAACACTTTTTTAAAAAACTTTTTTAAGTTGTTTCTCGTTTCTTCCGAGGAACAATATTTATTCTATCACGTTAATAATATTAAATTTCTATAATATCATATATTTAAAAGAATTATATATATAATACTGTATATTTCTCCATATTTCTTTCTTTTTTAACACAAGATACACTAGGATTAGTTTATAATTATTTTTATATCTAGACATAAAAAAATAGCAAGAAGAAAAAATTCTTCTTGCTATTTGGTGGCGGCGGAGGGAGTCGAACCCCCGACACTTCGGGTATGAACCGAATGCTCTGGCCAACTGAGCTACGCAGCCATGTTTACATAATATATTTATAGGTCAAAAATAAAAAGCCCTTAGGCTAAAAATAAAATGGCTCCGCGGAGAGGACTCGAACCTCCAACCTATCGGTTAACAGCCGAGTGCTCCACCATTGAGCTACCGCGGAACATCTTACATTTATTATTATATCAGATAATTAATATAATGCAAGTGTTTTTTTAAACTTTTTCAAAAAAATTTAAAGGCTATTAGAAAATATCTAATAGCCTTATTTATTAGTTTTTGTTTATTGGTTTCATTGTTGGGAATAGTAATACATCTCTTATAGATGATGAGCCTGTTAAGAACATTATAAGTCTATCTACACCTATACCAAGTCCACCTGTTGGAGGCATACCTATTTCAAGTGCATTTACAAAATCATCATCTGTTTGGAATGCTTCATCATCACCAAGTTCTTTTTCTCTAACTTGATGTTCAAATCTTTGCTTTTGATCTATTGGATCGTTAAGCTCTGAATATGCATTTGCAATTTCTCTACCGTAAACAAAAGCTTCAAATCTTTCTGTTAATGCTGGTTGATCTGGTTTTCTCTTAGCAAGAGGTGATATTTCTACTGGATAGTCTGTTACAAATGTTGGTTGAACAATATTTTTCTCACCAAATTCTTCATAAGCAGCATTTAGAATATCTCCCCATGTACAGTCCTCTAGCTTTTTAACAAGTGCACCTTCAAGGTTAAGCTTTTTAGCAGCTTCTCTAGCTTCCTCATCTGTTTTAATTTGTGCAAAATCAACACCTGAATGTTCTTTTACTATATCAGTCATTGATATTCTCTTCCAAGGAGCTTTAAAATCAATTTCTACTCCTTCATAATCAACCTTAGTTGTTCCATTTACTTCCATACAAACATAAGATACTAGGTTTTCTGTTAATTCCATCATATCTTTGTAATCAGCAAATGCTTCATATATTTCTATACAATCAAATTCAGGATTATGTCTAACACTTACTCCTTCATTTCTAAAGTTTTTACCTAATTCATATACTTTTTCAAATCCACCTACAATAAGTCTTTTTAGGTATAGCTCTGTTGCTATTCTTAAGTAAAGATCTATATCAAGTGCATTTGAATGAGTTTCAAAAGGTCTTGCAGCTGCACCTGATGCTATTGGTGAAAGAATAGGAGTTTCAACTTCAAGGAAATCTCTTTCATCTAGGAACTTTCTAATAGCTTTTATTATATGAGTTCTCTTTCTAAAAGTATTTCTTACATCTTCATTAACTATAAGGTCTACATATCTTTGTCTATATCTAAGATCTGGGTCTTTAAGTCCATGCCATTTTTCTGGAAGTGGTCTTAAAGCTTTTGTAAGTAATGTAAAATCTGTAACCTGTAATGACACTTCTCCTGTTTTTGTTTTAAATACTTTTCCTTCTACTCCAATTATATCTCCAATATCTAAAGTCTTATAAAACTTTAGTTTCTCTTCTCCTAAAAGATCTAACTTAGTATATATTTGAAGTTTTCCATATCTATCATGTATGTCTGAGAAACCAGCTTTACCATGAACTCTTTTAGACATAAGTCTTCCAGCTACTTTTACTGTTTCTCCTTCTAATGATTCAAAGTTTTCTTTAACTTCATTTGAAGTATGAGTTCTTTCATACTTTGTAATTTTAAATGGGTCTTCCCCTTTTTCTTGAAGCTCCTCTAATTTTTGTAGTCTTTGCTTCATAAATTGGTTATATTCTTCTTCAAGTTTATTTATGTCTTCTAATGAGTTTACTTCTGGATTTAGTTCTTCATTTGACATAGCTATACCTCCTGCTTAACGTCTTTTTATCTCTAATACCTCATAAACCATTGTTCCATCAGGTACTTGTATCTCTACTACATCTCCAATTTTTTTACCCATAAGACCTTTTCCTACAGGTGCTTCATTTGAGATTTTCATTGCTGAAGGATCTGCTTCTGCTGAACCTACTATTGTTATTTCAAATTCATCATCAAATTCTTTATCTAAAACTTTTACTGTTGCTCCAATTGAAACAACATCTGTTTTTATATCCTCATCATCGATTATTTTTGCATTTTTCAGCATATTCTCAAGTGTAGCTATTCTACCCTCAGTAAATGCTTGCTCATTTTTAGCTTCATCATACTCTGCATTCTCACTAAGGTCACCATATGAAACTGCAACTTTTATCTTTTCTGTTATTTCTTTCCTCTTAACAGTTTTTAGATACTCTAGTTCCTCTTCTATCTTTTTTACACCTTCGTAGGTTAAAACTACTTGCTTATTCTCGCTCATGGTTATCTCCCCTTTAACGTTTTCGATTATTTGGCTCCCTAAAAATTTAAAGCCCTTTAAAAAGACTTTATGTATTATGACTCTTATATAAGAGTAGATTATGTATAAATAAAAATCACCTATTTTTCTAAACTTAAGAATAACAGGCTTAGTTTATTAGACATATATTATAATTAGGGTGTAAGTTTCCTTAACACCCTTTTTTTCATTACGTCATATTATAAGACTAGGACTTTAAGTTGTCAATATCTTAAAGCCTTCTACTTACCTAATATTACTCTTTCTTTATAGTCTAAAAGGAAATTTTCCATTTCATCTTTTGATGTCATTTTATTTATCGCTTCTCTTATAGATGTAGCATCTTTCATTCCTTTTATATACCATGCAATATGCTTTCTCATTTCTATAACTCCAGAATACCCTTTAAATTCCTCTGCAAGATTTAAATGATAAATTGCTGTATTTATTTTATCTTCTTCTGGAACATCTTCTAAAATCTCGCCTGTTTCAAAATAATGGGTTATTTTTTTAAATATAAATGGATTACCCATTGCACCTCGTCCAACCATAATACCATCACAACCTGTATGTTCTATAAGACGTTTAGCATCCTCAGGTGATCTTACATCTCCATTTCCTATTAAAGGAATGTTTATAGAGTCTTTAACCTTTTTTATTATATCCCAATCTGCTACTCCTTCATACATTTGCATTCTAGTTCTTCCATGTATAGTAAGAGCATTAGCACCTGCTGCTTCTATCATTTTAGCAAATTCAACTGCGTTAACAGAGTTGTCGTCCCAACCTTTTCTTATTTTAACTGTTACAGGCTTTTTAGCTTTTTCAACTACCTTTTTAACAACAGCCTCTGCTGTTTTAGGATCTTTCATTAAAGCTGAGCCATCTTGGTTTTTTACTATTTTAGGAGCAGGGCACCCCATATTAATATCTATTATAGATACTCTTTCATTATCACCAATAGTTTCAGCCATATATCCCATAATCTCTGGATCTGATCCAAATATTTGAACTGCTGTTTTTCCTTCTCTAGGGTCTATATCAAGCATAAGCTCTGTTCTTTTACTTCCATAATACATTCCTTTAGAGCTTATCATCTCAGTATATACCATTCCACAATTTTGACTTTTGCATATTATTCTATAAGCTTTATCTGTAACACCTGCCATAGGTGCTAAAAATATATTATTATCTGTTACAAAACTTCCTATTTTCATACTTTCTCCCTTATATATTTTTTTCGTATATTATTCTAAGTCCTTCTAATGTAAGTTTATCATTATATTCATTTATAGTTTTACTATGTGGAAGAATTAGTTTTGAAAGACCTCCTGTACATATAACTTTTATATCTTCCTCACCAATTTCCTCCATTTCTTTTTTCATATTTTCTACAATATAATCTACACTTCCTACATAACCATATACTATTCCTGATTGCATACTTTGAACAGTATTTTTACATATTATTTTAGGAGTAGAAACAAGCTCTACTCTTGGAAGTTTAGCTGCTTTTTCAAAAAGTGCATCTGAGGATATTTTAATCCCTGGCATAATAGCTCCACCATAATAGTTTCCATTTTTACCTACCGCACAAAATGTAGTAGCTGTACCAAAGTCTACTATTATAACTGCTTTTTTATATGTTTCAATAGCAGCAACTGCATTTACTATTCTATCTGCTCCTACTTCTTTTGGATTATCATATTTTATATTTATTCCTGTTTTAACACCAGGTCCTACTATTATAGGCTCTACATTAAAATATCTTTTTATGCTTCTTTCTAAAGAATACATAATATTAGGTACAACAGATGAAACTATTACATTTGTTACTTTTTTATAATCTATTTCTGCTCTTTCAAATAAATTAATTATCATAACACCATATTCATCTGCTGTTCTATCCTCAGTAGTGGATAATCTCCAGTTTGTTATTAACTCTTTCCCCTTATATAATCCCATTACTACATTGGTATTCCCAACATCAAATACAAGCAACATAATATTATTACCTCTCAAATTAAATTTATTTTGGAAGATAAGAACTCTCCCCTCTTATAGATATATCTCCTCCAACAACACTTTCCCTTTCACCATTTTCATTTTCTACTATTAAATAACCTTCATTATCAATATCAACAACTTTAGCATTAAAGCTTTTAAAAGGATTACTTATAACAACACTTTTATTTATAAGTGCAGAGTAATTTTTCAGTTCATTTATAAATGGCTTTATTCCATGGGATTTAAATATTTCATAGCCTTTCTCAAATTCATTTAATATATTAATAACTATGTCTTTTCTTTGAATGTTTTTATTTAATTCTATTTTTAATGAAGTTGCTTTATGCGAAATATCACTTGGCATAGATTCTTGATTAACATTTATGCCTATTCCTACTATTATATAGTTTAAACAATCTATTTCTCCATCCATTTCAGTAAGTATTCCACATACTTTTTTTCCGTTAATTATTATATCATTAGGCCACTTTATTTTAAAATCTAAACCTGATACATTTCTTAATGCTTTACAAACAGAAAGAGCTACTACCTGCGTTATTGAAGGCGCCATATAAGGTGGTATGTCAGGTCTTATTAAAATAGACATAGCAATAGATTCTCCTGAACTACCTACCCATGGTCTTTGTAGCCTACCTTTTCCCTTTGTTTGATAATCTGCTATTAAAACTAACCCTTCTTTTTCCCCGTTTCCTGCAAGGCTTCTTATTTCCTGATTTGTTGACTCTAAGGTTTCATAATATAAAATACTATTTCCTATATATGAAGTTGTTAAAAAAGGTTTTATTTCCCCTTGTGTTAATATATCTGGAGACTCTATTAGTTTATATCCTTTTTTAGATGATGATTCTATATTATAGCCTTCTTCCTTAAGCTTATTTATATTTTTCCATATAGCAGTTCTTGAAACATTAAGTTTATTACTTATATTTTCTCCTGACACATAGTCATTTGACTTTTTAAGATATTCTAAAACTTTATTTTTCATTTAATTCACCTTTTTTAAAGAAATTATATCATAAAAAAAGCTCTATATCACAGATATAGAGCTTTTCATTTAATTTTTAGGTTCTTCCTTATCTTCCTCATTTACAGTTTCTTTTACTTCTTCTGTTTGAGGCTTTTCGTCTAAGCTTTTACTTTCTTCTTCTAGCTTCGCTTTAGCTTCCTCAGCTTTTTTAGCCTCAGCAGCTTCTTTTGCAGCTTTTTTAGCAGCTAGTTCTTCTTCTTCTTTTCTTTTTATATCTTCAACAGTTTGACCGTTAAATATAGCTTCAAATTCATGTGCTTCAAGCTTTTCTCTTTCAAGTAAAGCTTCAGCTACTCTATGAAGAGTATCTATATTTTCACGAAGCAGTTTTTCTGCTTGTGCATAACCTGTCATAACAAAGTTTTTAATTTCTGAGTCTACTAATGATGCTACTTCTTCACTATAGTTTCTAGATTTATTAAAGTCTCTTCCCATAAATACTTCACCGTGTTCTTCTCCAAACTCAATTGGACCTAAAGTATCACTCATTCCGTATTTAGTTGCCATTTCTCTAGCTATTCTAGTAGCTCTTTGAATATCATTACTTGCTCCTGTACTTATATCATCAAGTACTATTTTTTCAGCTACTCTACCACCTAAAAGACCTGCTATTTGATCTTGAAGTTCATTTTTTGAAGCATAGTTTCTATCTTCCTTTGGAAGTGAAAGTGTATATCCACCAGCTCTTCCTCTTGGAATTATACTTATTTCATGAACTGGGTCTGAGTTAGGTAAAAGTCTCATAACTATTGCGTGACCTGCTTCATGGTAAGCAGTAAGTTTTCTTTCTTTTTCGCTCATTACTCTACTTTTCTTTTCAGGCCCTGCTATAACTCTTGTAATAGCTTCTTCAAGTTCAAGCATTCCTATTTTCTTTTTACCTCTTCTAACTGATAGCAATGCTGCTTCATTCATTAAGTTCTCAAGGTCTGCACCTGTAAATCCTGGTGTTCTTTTTGCAAGTACTGCAAGGTCTACTTTGTTTGATAAAGGTTTATTTCTTGAGTGTACTTTAAGTATCTCTTCTCTACCTTTAACATCAGGTGCATTAACAACTACCTGTCTATCAAATCTTCCTGGTCTTAATAACGCTGGATCTAAAATATCTGGTCTATTTGTTGCTGCTACCATAATAATACCTTCATTAACACCAAATCCGTCCATTTCAACAAGAAGCTGGTTAAGTGTTTGTTCTCTTTCATCGTGACCACCACCAAGTCCTGCTCCTCTTTGTCTACCTACAGCGTCAATTTCATCTATGAATATTATACATGGGGCATTTTTCTTAGCATTTTCAAATAAATCTCTTACTCTAGATGCTCCAACCCCTACGAACATTTCAACAAAATCAGAACCACTTATACTAAAAAATGGTACTCCAGCTTCACCTGCAACTGCTTTAGCAAGTAAAGTTTTACCTGTTCCTGGAGGTCCTACTAATAGTACTCCTTTAGGTATTCTTGCTCCAAGTTCTATGTACTTTTTAGGTTGCTTTAAAAAGTCCACTATTTCTTGAAGTTCAACTTTTTCTTCATCTGCTCCTGCAACATCTTTAAAGTTTACTTTATTTTTATCACCGGTAGCTAATTTAGCTTTACTTTTTCCAAAGTTCATAACGCCTTTTCCGCCGCCACCTTGTGATTGCTGCATAAAGAAAAATAAAATTCCAACCATCATAACTATAAGTAATAAGTTAGGTAATAGCGATAACCAAATAGGATATTTAGTAGGTGCTATAAAATCTAAGTTTACTTTTTGATCATGTGTGCTGTTATATTCTGTTATGAATTTTTGGAATTCAGAAGATGAGCCAATTGTTGTTACAAATTTAACTCCATCTTTAAGCTCCCCTGAAACTTGTAAGTCTTCAAGGCTTACAACTAGCTTATTAACTTCTCCCTTTTCTACTTTAGTTACTAATGTTGAATAGGTAATGTTTTGTTTTTTAGGAGCTGTATTTGAATACAATGTTACAGCTATAACTAAGGCAGTAATAATAAAAATCCAGGCCATTAAACTTTTAATTAAGGATTTCTTCATTCTGGCCCCCCTTTCTAATTATAAGCCACACTATTTAGTTTAGCATTACTTTATAGATTTAACCACTATTATAACATAAAGAACTGTTATTCTTCTACTACTTCCTTTTTTATTATAAAGTGGCTTTATTTAGTATAAACTTCTTCTTTAGGAACTCCTATATAAGGAAGTTGTCTAAACATTTCAGCATAGTCTATACCATATCCAACTACAAAGTAATCTGGTATTTGGAATCCTATATAGTCAGCTTTAATATCTGCTTTTCTTCTTTCTGGTTTGTCTAGAAGACAACATATTTTTAGTGAATTTGGTTTTCTAGCAGTTAAGTATTCACATAAATATTTTAATGTTACTCCTGTGTCTATTATATCTTCTATAATAACAACGTCTCTTCCTTCTATATCATAGTTAAGATCTTTTAATATTCTAACTATACCTGATGAAGTTGTTGAATTTCCATAACTTGAAACAGCCATAAAATCAATTTCAACTTCTCCTTTAAGTTCTCTAATAATATCTGATAAAAATACAACTGATCCTTTAAGTATTCCTATGCAAAGAACTTTTTTTCCTTTATAGTCATTGTTAATTTGTTCAGCTAGTTCTTTAACCTTATTGCTTATTTCTTCCTTTGAAAATAGTACTTCTTTAATTAAGTTATCCATAGATTACACCCCTTTTATTTCTATCTTAAGTATATTTTTAGTATTGTTATCTATACTGTAAGATGATGTAGTTTTAATGTTTGGTATTATTAAAACTTCTTTTTCAATTGCTATTATAGGTATAGAATCTCTTATATCCCTTGGCACTTTCATATCTATAAATAGATCTTTTAATTTTTTTCTTCCCTTTAATCCTTTAGGATATATATAGTCTCCATTTTCTCTATACCTAACTAATACTTCCCCTTTTATTTTGTCAAAGTCAAAACAAATAGTATTAAATCTGTCTTTGTATTCTTCCTTACTTATTATGCTGGCTTTTATTTTATAGTCATTTATAGTTATTTCGCCATTTAAAATATTATGACTTATATTTTTTAAAACTTTTGTTTTACTTTCTTTATACATGTTAAAAACATCATAATCTATAGCTAAAACTAAACCTTTTTTAATATCTATTTTTTTACCTGACTTTGGATTTTTAAGGAAATCAATTATTGTTTCTATATGTTTATACTCTATTCCATTAAGATTTCCTATTTTTTCTTTAATAATATTTCTTAAAACTCTTCTTCTCATAGCAATATGTAGGTTGTTAAATCTTTCTATATTATATCCATTTTTCACAGTAATATTTAAAACTTCTTGTTTAGAATAATAATTTATAAGATTTTCCTCATCTCTTACTATATTTGAATTATAATGAAGGTTTTTTAAAATATTTTTATTAAAGTTATTTTCTATGTAGGGAATTATATTTAGTCTAATTTTATTTCTTGTATAAACTTCTTCTAAATTTGTACTGTCTATTACAGGATTTAGATTATGCTTCATGCAGTAACTTTCTATTTCTTTTCTTGAACAGTCTATAAGAGGCCTTATAATATTTTCTCTTTTAGGCGCTATTCCTGAAAGACCTGAAAGAGATGTTCCTCTTAAAATTCTCATAATAATTGTTTCACCATTATCATTTAAATTATGTGCTAGTGCTATTTTATTAGCTGAAACCTTTGAAGATACTTCATTAAAAAAGTCATATCTTACTTTTCTACCTGCTTCTTCACTAGACATTTTCATTTTTTTAGCAAGGGAATTTACATCTTCTGTTTTTAGAAAAAAGTCTATATTATTTATTTCACAAAATTTTCTCGCAAAATCTTCGTCTCTTTTAGCTTCGTCTCCTCTTATTAAATGATTAATATGAGCCGCACAAATAAAGAGATTGTACTCGTCTTTTAACTCTAATAATATATTTAAAAGACATAAAGAGTCAGGTCCTCCTGAGAATCCGACTACTATACGATCTCCACTTGAAATCATGTTGTGCTTTTTTATTGTAGTTTTAACTTTTTCTAGCATTATCCTATCACTTATCCTTTTACTAGTCATAATATAATAATATGGTTTTTTACATAAAAACTCAATATATAATTTAAAAAAATAAAAAAACACAGAGGTAATGCGCAACTTATTTAAATACCTCTGCGTTTTTTTCGCTATATAATTTTCCACACCTTACTTACAACTACTGTCATATCATCAAAATCCTCACCTGCATATTCTTTTGCTTTTTTAAGAATATAGTCAGCTACATCTTTTGGATTTCCACTGTCATATTCATATAAAGCCTTACTTATCCAGGTTTCTTTCATATGTTCATTTGCATCTGAAACTCCATCTGAAACCATAATTATCATATCACCATTTTCAATGTCTACAATATTAGTTTCAAAATCTACATCATCTAATATTCCAACTGGCATACTAGAGCTTTTTAAAATTTCAACAGTATTAGATTTTTTAATATATGTAGGTGCTGCTCCTATTTTAACAAACTCTCCTATACCACTATAAAGATCTACTAAGCACATATCTATAGTTGCAAATCTTTCATCACTATCTCCTAAAATAAGAACTGAATTTATAGCTTTAATAGCAGAGGATCTATCAAATCCTGCTTCCATAAACTTTTCTAAAAGAGAAATTGTAGCCTTACTTTCATTAGAAGCTATAACTCCGCTTCCCATTCCATCACTAAGTCCCACTAAGTATCTTCCACTTCCTATATCCCCAAATGTATAACTATCTCCTGATATATTTTCACTTGAAGACTTTGCTATTGCTGTTTTAACTGTGTACTTTTCTTCTTCTATAAGCTTTATTTGATAAATACTATTTTTCACCATTCCACTTGTAAGATTTGTTGTACAAAGTTTTCTATCTAAAACCCTACTTATTATAGAGGTATAATCACATACATTTATATCATTTCCATAATTACTGTCTATATACACAGTAACTTCATAACGTCCCTTTATATCTTTAACTAAAAACACTTCACTAAATTTAATGTTATTATCTCTTAAAGCATCTTCAATTTCCCTTTCCTTATCACTTTTAACTTCTATAATATTTGCAGCTTCTTCAATCATGTCATTAACTATTAAAGACATTCCTCTTATTTGCTCTGCTAAAACAACACGTGAATTTGCTAATTTATTTTTCCATATACTATTAACCCTAAATATTTCAAATATACTATTAGTTTCTCTTGTTAGTTCATATGGCTTTAAACACTTACTTTCAATAGAGCCTGGCAAATCCTTTGGACTTAATTTACCTTTTCTTTCAACATCTTGCAAAAGTTCTACAAAAGCATTAGTAGTATAATATATTTCACTATTCCAACATAAATTTCTATTTTCACATGTAAAACAAACCTTATTTGCTAACTTTTCAACCATAGCATTTATATCTGCTTTTTTAGAAAGTTCATTTGTAAAGTTTTCCTCAAGTGCATTTGAAAGTCCATCTAATGCAGTTGATACCCCACTAAGTCTTGATGCCATAATGTCATTTACTCTTTTAATATAAAGCTCATTTTTAACTTCAACTTTTTCTTCTTTTGGAGCTATATTAACAAAGGATAAACTTTGAAGTAACTTTTTAGGTATTATTAAAAATATTGAAGTAGCAATTATAGCATCTAGTATTAAAGGATTTCCGTTTGAAAATGAAGATACATAAAAAGATAGTATTGCTGCTGATAGTATAAATGCAATTGAAGTTAATATTTTTCCAAAGTCTTTAAACACCCCTGATATGAGACCACAAAATCCAAATATACCTATTGTATAAGGCATAGATGTATCTGCAATACCTGAAATAAGTCCTAATGTTATTCCAATCGCTGCTCCAAAGCTTGCCCCATAATTAAATCCACATGAAATTGCAAGTAAAAATGCTACTAAGTTTTTAAGTGATATTCCCATATAAGAAATATCAAATGTTCCTGCAACTGCAATTGATACCATAAGTGCTAAACATATAAGCTCTTCATTTGCAATACTTACTTTATTATTTTTAGGAAAAAATGCTGTTACACCATAGGAAGATATAAATCCAAATGCTATAGCAATACCACTTTCTAAAAAACTAATAAATATATCATATGGTATAAATTCTCCTGAAATAAAAACCTTATAAACAAATATATTCATTATTGTATTTATAATAAATACACCTATAGATATTCTAAATATACTAAGATTATCTCTTTTTCTTATTAAAATTCCTACAGCTAATGATATTAATATAGTTATTGCGTGAGAAAGTCCTAATGCTCCATTTAAAGCAGTTATATATCCAAGCCCTGCTACAACTCCTGTAATAATAGCAGCTTTATATCCTAATATTCCATAAGCAGATATAAAAAATGCTAGTCCAAAGGGCATAAACATTTTTAACATAATAACCCTTGATGCAAAAAATGCACATGTATAAAAAAATATACTATTTAAAGATAATATGCTTTTAACATTTCCTTCTTCTTCTATATAATTTGTATTAACTCTTTTATATGTCATTACATCCTCTTTATACATTTTTTAACCCCCTATTTCTCCTACTGTTCACATTTTAACAAAGAGGGTTTTATTATTTTGTCATTATATCTACTTAGAATTTATTAACTTTATGACATAATCTAAAGGTTTTTTATTAAAAACAAGTATGCTTCGACTAAAAAAATAGTTTATTGATATAATATTTTTTCTAATGCTAGTGGAAAAAGATGAATTGTACATAAATAAAAATGAATATTTTAATTGTACCTTTAATATACATATATGATAAGTCAAAAAACTAAAAAATCGTATCTTGTAAGATACGATTTTGGTGGCGGCGGAGGGAGTCGAACCCCCGACACTTCGGGTATGAACCGAATGCTCTGGCCAACTGAGCTACGCAGCCATGTTATGTAATTGGTTGCGGGGAGAGGACTCGAACCTCTGACCTTCGGGTTATGAGCCCGACGAGCTACCAACTGCTCCACCCCGCGATATTAAAATGGTGCCGGAGACCGGGGTCGAACCGGTACGGTCCTTTAGGGACCGCAGGATTTTAAGTCCTGTGCGTCTGCCTGTTCCGCCACTCCGGCGAGATTTTTGTTTGTTTTCGTCAAACTCTCTCGCTGACATGATTAATTATATACTCTATATTAAAATAAGTCAACACCTTTTTTTAAAAAATTACTTTTTTCTTTTAAAAGGTATTAAAGACATAATAAAAAGGCATTTTCATGCCTTTTGTTATAATCTATCTTCTAGAATATCCGCCTCTTCTTTTTGAATCCTGACCTCTTTTTAAATCTTGCATCTTTTCTTCGCTTTCTTTAGAAAACTTAGACATCATATCTTCAAATGAAAGTGCAGATGTTTTTCTTTTTTCTTTTTCCCAGTCTATTTCTATAGGTTTTTGACTAACCTTATCTGCTGGTACTTGTCTTATTGATAGACTCATTCTTCCATCATCATCAATACCAATTACTTTTACTTTTACTTTATCTTGTTCTTTAAGATGTTTCTTTATATCTTTTATATAAGCATTAGAGATCTCTGATATATGAACAAGTCCTGTTCTTCCTCCTACTTCTACGAATGCTCCAAAGTTTGTGATGTTCACAACTATCCCTTCTAAAATGCTTCCAACCTGTAGGGTCATACTCAAAAACTTCCTCCCTTAATGTTTTAATTGTCTTAATTATAGCCCAATTTATAAACCTAGTCAATTTATATTAAGGTATAACTCTTCTGTTTTTATCTATAAAAAGAATCTCTCCTTCTTTAATATATCCAAGCTTTTCTCTAGCTAAAACTTCTATGTAATCCTTAGATTTTGATCTATCTAATTCTTCTTTTAACTGTTGTCCTCTAAGCTGAAGATTTTCTTTTTGCTTTGTATGTTCTTTGTGTTCATTGTTTAAGTTGTTAATTATTGTTTGCTGTTTTACAACAAGTATTCCAAAACAACATATGGATATTAGGCAAAATATTTTAAATCCTTTATTTTTCTTTTTTCCCTTTTTCAAAATTATCCCCTTCTTTATCAATAGTATTTCAAAATATTATACAGTCTCTTTATTCTTTTTAAGCTTTACTTTTTCCTTTTTTAATAAGGATTTTTTATGTATTACTTTATATATACCGTTAAATCTTATTGAAATGTGACTATATAAAATTACAATCAACTTAAAAGGTAATAGTAATATATTTTTTATTATACTAAATATTTTTGATGTAAACACTATAATTCTCACTAACATATACCTTATAGTTTTCGTAAGTAATTTAAAGTATATTAATATACCAACACCAATACCTATAAAAGTATAGTATCTTATATCTCCGTTATTTGTATATATTAAAAAAACAAACACAACTAAAGCTTCTAAAATCCAAAATAAAATATCTGATATACTAGCTACTATTTTATTTGAAGGTGTAGTAAGTCTAAATATTCTATATACATCTATTAAAACTCCAACTATAAGTCCAGCTAAAAAAGTTGAGAAAAAATAATTTAGTTGTGTAGAAATATCTAATACCATATGTTAAACCTCCCGGTTTACTTAAACATCTTTTTTAAGATGCTTTGTTTACTTGCCTTATCCTTTGATATATAGACTAAAGAATTTATATATCCCTCTATACACATATCCCCATTTTCCACATTTAAAACATTAACCTTCATATTACTGCCTTTTATTGAAAGTCCACCCATAGAAGTTTGAAGTATTATATTTTCTTCGTTAAAATTCACAACATCCTTTATCCCCGTAAGCTCTAGCTTTTTTCTTCCTTCCATTTTTATGTTGTGTTTTTCAAATTTATTTATATTTTTATCCTCACTCATACTATCCCTCCTATCACTTTAAATAATATGAAACATACTATATTTTTATTACTTTTAAGTTATTTTTTATAATAAACCACAAACTTTTAACAACATTCCCACATTTTATCAACAGGTTATCCACAGGCTGTTGATAATTTTTTCCAAAAATATAAGTCTATACCTTTTTTCAAAGATATAGACTTTAATATTTACTCTATTTCACTTCCACTTATTATTTTATAAAGTTCTCTAGCACCATCTTTAGTAACATGTTCTTTTAAATCTGTTACTTCAGCTTTTATGCTTCCCCTTGCATATCCTATTTCTATTATATCTGAAACTTTAAGTGCTGTTCCTGCTTTAGCTACTTTTCCATTAACTAAAACTCTTCCAGTATCACAAACTTCTTTAGCTACAGTTCTTCTTTTTATTATTCTAGATACTTTTAAAAACTTATCAAGTCTCAAATTATCACTTCCTATTCAAAATATTTATAAAAAAATCAGGTCAAAGACCTGATTTTAAAACTAGTTGTTTACTTTTTCTTTAAGTTCTTTTCCTGCTTTGAAAGCTGGAACTTTAGAAGCTGGTATAGTTATTTCTTCTTTAGTTTTAGGGTTTCTACCTTTTCTTTCAGCTCTTTCTTTAACTTCAAAAGTACCAAATCCAACTAGTTGAACTTTATCTCCTGATGTTAAAGCTTCTTCAATACTTTCTATAAAAGATTTTAATGCCTTTTCTGCGTCCTTTTTAGTAAGTCCACTTTTATTTGCCATTGATGTAACTAGATCTGCTTTATTCACTGTTATTCCCTCCTTAGTTGGTTACCAAGTACATTCTTTTAAGTTTATTCTCCAAAAGCAATTAAATTCCTTCTTAATTTATATAAAAACTTATTATTTGTCAATACTTTTGGACTCTTCCCAAAGGTTATTCATTTCTTCAAGAGATGCTTTTTTAATATCTCTTCCACTTTTTAAAACCTTTGTTTCAATATACTCAAATCTTTTTATAAACTTTTCTGTGGTATTTGTCAAGCAAATTTCAGGATTTAGCTTTAAAAACCTTGTAAAATTAACAATAGAGAACAATAAATCTCCAATTTCTTCTTCTACTTGCTGACTATTACCATTTTTATATGCACTTAGAACTTCCTCTAATTCTTCTTTAACTTTTTCTATTGTATCATCTATGTTTTCAAAGTCAAACCCTACTTTTTTAACTTTTTCTTGAAGTTTTAATGCTCTAAGTAAAGATGGAAAACTTTTTGGAATATCTTTTAAAATATCTGTATAATTTTCTTGCTTTTTCTCTTCCATTTTTATTTTATCCCAATTAGATAAAACATCATTTGAAGTTTCACATTTTTCATCTTTAAATATATGAGGATGTCTTCTAATCATTTTTCTTGCTATTCCATTTGTAACATCCCCTACACTAAATCCATCATATTCTTTAGCTATTTCACTATGGAAAACAACTTGAAGTAAAAGGTCTCCTAATTCTTCACATAGATTTTCTGTATCATCGTTTCTTATAGCCTCTATAACTTCATAACACTCTTCTATTAAGCATCTCTCTAAGCTTTCATGTGTTTGCTCTCTATCCCAAGGACATCCATTTTCACTTCTTAAAAGCTTCATAATAGATACTAAATCATTAAAGTTATATTTTTTGTTACTAGTACAAGGTGGTATATAAAGACTTGTTAAATAGTCTACCCATTCTACTCTATCTATTTCATACAGATACATTTTTTCTATTTTTTCAAGACCTTCAACACCTGCTGCTCTTATAACATAAACTTCTTGTTCATCATCATAATAGTCCATAAGTTTTATTTTAATATCACATGCTATAAATGGACTATATACTTGAGTTATTATGTTAGAAACTGATGTATCTGGCTCTTGTATATCTAATTGAAGGCCATCTATTATTTTAAGTCCTCCAACAGGGTCTATTTTTACAGCTGATATAACAGCGTCTATAAAGCTTAAAGCTGTTATCATTTCATATTCTTTACCTGTTTTATTGCAAATATTTATAATATGTTCAACAGACTTTTCTGCAACAAGTGGATGTCCTGGAACTGCATATACTACATCCTCTTCACTTGAAACTATTTTTGCTATATCAACATAAAGATTATCAAAATTATCTGCACTATCATATAAATGGTCAAATGTTTCAAACACAATTCCATTTTCTTTTAAATACTCAACATTAGGGTGTTTAAAAGTTCTAAGATATACTTTTTTACTATTTTTCATAATATCCAGAGTTTTAAGAGTTAAATCTCCTACAGACCCTGGGCCTAATCCTACTATTTTTATCATTTTTTCTCTCCTATTTATTTAACTATATTTTTCATCTCTTTAATTGTAAGTGTTTTTGTTAAAATAAGCATTATACCATAAACTATTATTCCTAAAAATATAGAAATAAGAGTTGTAATAGAGTCTTTGCCTATTATACTAAGTAAATATGTATATGATGCAGTAACAGAAACAGACATAAATGCTGCACATATAAGTGGCATAATAAATGTTTCTATTAATGATGTATATACCTTAGTATATTTTATTACAAGTATAAAATCTATTAAAGATATAGCTATGTATGAAATAAGTGTAGAGTACGCTGCTGCTTTTATATTTAAATCTGGATTTGGTATTAAAACCACTCCTACACCAACCTTTATTATACACCCTATAATTATAGCAAAAAGAGGTGCAAATGTTTTTCCAACTCCATTTAAAATACTTGTTGAAACCTGTGCAGCTATTATAAATATACAAGCAATAGATAGTATCATCATTAAATCATATCCACTTGTATCTCCTAAAAATAGTAGAGAAAGTATTGGTTTTGAAAGTGTAAAAAGCCCTAGTGCACATGGCATTGCAAATATAAATGCCATTTTATAAGATAAATTTATATTTTTAGAAAGAAGAGCTTTTCCACCTTTTGCAAAAGCCTCGGATATAGCTGGAACTGTACTTTGAGCAAGTGCTATAGAAAGAGTTAAAGGTACATTTATAAGAACCTGTGCCTTTCCTGTTAGCTGTCCATAAAGAGATGTTGCAATTTCCCTTGTATATCCTGCTTGATTTAAAAGTGTTGGTACCATAAACGAATCTATAAGTGCCATTACAGATCCTATTGTTTGAGCTATTGATATAGGTATTGCAATTTTTAAAATCTCTGAAAGTATTTTTATAGAAGATGGTAATTTTTCATCACCTTTATATTTCTTTTTTATTTTTGAGTAATTATATGACATAAATATAAGAGCTACTAAAGATCCAACACTAGCTCCAAAGGAAGCTCCTCCAGCTGCAAACTCTGTTCCAAACTTTACTAGAAAATAGCAAAAACCAACTCCTACTATAACCCTTGTAATTTGTTCAAGTATTTGAGATATTGCTGGATATGCCATGTGCTGCATACCTTGAAAATATCCTCTATAAGAAGAAAGTATACATGTTAAAAAAGGTGCAAAACTTATACCTAAAAGTGAATAATATGCCTCTTCTGGCCAGTTAAATAAAGTAATTAACTGTTTTCCAAAGAAAATCATAATAAAAGATGCTATAAATCCAAAAACAGCTAAAAATCTAAAAGCTACTTTAAAAATAAGCATAGCTTCACCTTTTTTAGATAGTGCTATTCTTTCTGATATCATTTTTGAAACTGCTATTGGAATTCCAGCTGCCATAGCAAGTAAAAATGAATATAAAGGATATGTAAGCTGATAAAGCCCTATTCCCTCTTCACCTATCATGTTTATAATAGGAATTCTAAAAAATAAACCTAAAAACTTAGACAAAAATCCAGCTGCTGCTAGAATGATTGTTCCTTTAATTAAACTACTTTTCATAGAAAATCCCCCTAGTTTTATCTATTAAAGAATATTAAAACTAAGGGGTTTATATGCTTAAAATTATTCCATTTGACGTCCTATAAATATAGATGCAGCTTCAACAAGCTTTTTTTCAACCTCACTTGGCTCTACATCTGGCTCTTTAGAAACAATTGCAATTGCTCCTATAGCATCACCATCTGCTATAATAGGTGATATTACTTGGAATGAATACTCAGACCCATCATCTTCCTCTATAGTAATTGCATGTGGCTTAGATGCATTTTTAGATAGTACAAATGTTTTTCTCTCCTGTAGCACTTTTTCCATTTCACTACTTATTCTTCTATCAATATATTCCTTTTTAGAAAGTCCTGAAACCGAAATTATAACATCTCTATCACAAACTAAAACTCCGTATCCAGATGATTGGTTTAACGCTTCTACGTAATCTTTTGCAAAATCACTAAGCTCACCTATAGGAGAGTATTTTTTAAGTATTACTCCGCCGCCTCTATCTGTAAATATTTCTAAAGGATCTCCTTCTCTTATTCTAAGAGTTCTTCTTATTTCTTTAGGTATAACAACTCTACCTAGATCATCAATTCTTCTAACTATTCCTGTTGCTTTCAAAATTTATCCCTCCTAATAGTTTAAGTGTAAAAATTATGTATTTGTCTATCTATATATTAATTTTCCTTTTTTCAAGAAAAATATACCCATTTTTAAGTAATATTATCTAAAAAATTAAAACTAACTATATTTTTAGCAAATTTATCTCCTAAACTATTAGGTAATTACTAATTTAATCCTTCAAATTGCATATTATAGTATTTAGCATAAATTCCATTTTTATTTAAAAGTTCACTATGTGTTCCCTTTTCCTTTATACCTTCACTATCTAATACAATTATTTGATTTGCATTTTTTATTGTACTAAGTCTATGTGCAATAACGATAGTTGTACGATTTTTCGAAAGCCTTTCTAATGATTTTTGGATATGTCTTTCACTTTCATTATCAAGTGCAGATGTAGCTTCGTCTAATATAAGTATTTTAGGATTTTTCAAAAATACCCTTGCAATAGATATTCTTTGTTTTTGTCCTCCTGAAAGTCTTGTTCCTCTTTCTCCTACAAAAGTATCATATCCATTTTCAAGTCCTATAATAAACTCATGTATATTAGCACTTTTAGCTGCTTCGATAATTTCATCATCTGTAGCATTAGGATTTCCATATGCTATGTTTTCTTTTATTGTTCCTGAAAACATATATACATCTTGTTGAACTATTCCTATAGAATTTCTTAATGATTTTAATGTTACATCTTTTATATTTATACCATCTATAGTTATTTCTCCACTTGTTAAATCATAAAAACGAGGAAGAAGCGAACAAAATGTTGTTTTTCCACTTCCAGATGGTCCTACAAGAGCTATAGTTTTCCCACTTTCAATGTTTATATTTATATTTTCTAAAACATTTTCTCCATCTTCATAACTAAAGCAAACATTTTTATAAACTATGTTTCCTTTTACATCTTTAATATCTACTGCATTTTTACTTTCTTTAATATCAGGATGAAGATCTATTACTTCTTTATATCTTTTAA
Source organism: Bacillota bacterium (assembly GCA_023389275.1). Taxonomy (GTDB): domain Bacteria; phylum Bacillota; class Clostridia; order Clostridiales; family Caloramatoraceae; genus Clostridium_AB. The sequence goes on along the minus strand of JAEWEN010000097.1, from coordinate 32,266 downwards.
ATCCAGAATATCCTTTTTGAAATTGCTCTGTAAAATTAATTAAAACCTCTATTGGATTCATAAATATTCCTATGTAAAGTGCATATATTGCAAGGTCTGTAGCTTTTATCTCACCTTTAGATATAAAGTATCCTCCACTTACTAAAACAGCTGTATATAAAAGACCTTGGAAAAATCCATTTCCAGCATGAAATTTACCCATTATATTATATGTTTTTGTTTTTGAATTTAAATATCCGTCATTACTTTTTTTAAATTTTTTTCTTTCAATATCTTCATTAGCAAATGACTTAACAACTCTAATTCCTGCTAAACTATCTTGAAGACTTGAGTTTATTGTAGCTATTTTCTTTCTATTATCCATAAATATTTTATGCATTTTTTTATTTTTATATATACTGAAAATAACCATAATAAGTGTTACACATAAAAGAATTAAAGTCATTTTTACATTTATAATCATTAAAAGTGCAAATGACCCTATTATTTTAATAACTGATATAAAAACATTTTCAGGTCCATGATGTGCAAGTTCTGATATATCAAATAAATCTGATACAAGTTTTGACATCATCTCCCCTGTATTATTTTTATCATAGTAAGAAAAAGAAAGTCTTTGATATTGGTTAAATAAATGCTCCCTCATATCACTTTCCATTCTAGCTCCCATAATATGTCCCCATGAGGTAATGTAATACTGACAAAAATATTTAATAATATACATAACTATAAGACCTAACGCTATATAGCTTAAAGATGCAATTATTTCACTTGGAGTTTTCTCAAACACATTTTTAGTTAAAAAATTTAGTATTTGAGGAAAAGCTAAATCAATAGTTGAAACAATTAATGCACATAGCATGTCCATATAAAAAAGTCCCTTATATGGTTTATAGTAAGAAATAAAACTTTTAAATACTGACAAAATTCCCCCTCCTTTAAGTTTGTTGTTTTAATTATATTTTAACATAAGAAAAAGACGGTAAACCGTCTTTTCTAAAACATTATAAATTCAATTAAAATTACTTACCTGATTTGCCCATAAGCTTTAAACTACAAACTTTACAATCTGAAGAACCTGATGCACCTGATGTTTTGTATTTACATTGTGTACATCCTGATGGCATATTTCTATATCCTGTTCTCATAATTGCTCTTTCGTCATTAATATCTATGTATGAACGACTTCTTGACATTAATAATCCCTCCTAAACTTCTTTTCTTTAGTATTTATATTAAAGTGAAATTTTATACATCACTTTATTCATCAATTTATATTTATTATAGCATGGCAAAGGTATTTTTCAAGTATTTATGCAGTTTTATGTTTAAATATTTAATATATTACAAATCATTTTCTATAAATAGAATTACTTTACAAATAAAAAATAAGCATAAAGCCTTTGAAATAAAGGATTATACTTATTTTTTCATATTTAGTATTTGCTTATATTTATTAAAGAGTAGCTACTAAAATAGCTTTTATACTATGCATTCTATTTTCTGCTTGATCAAACACTATAGAATACTTACTTCTAAATACTTCATCTGTAACTTCTCTAACATCTAAACCATATTTCTCCATTGCATCTTTAGCAAATTTTGTTTCAAAATCATGATAAGCAGGTAAACAATGCATAAATACTACATCTTCATTTTCTGTTTTATTAATCATATTTATATCAACTCTATAGTCTTTTAAAAGCTTAACTCTTTGTTCAAGCTCACTTTCTTCTCCCATTGATACCCATACATCTGTGTATATAACATCAGCACCTTTAACGTCATCTATATTGTCAGTTATAGTTATTGTTGAACCACTAATTTTGCATATATCTTTTAAAGAGTCTATTATTTCCTGCTCTGGCCAAAGCTCTTTAGGTCCAAGTGCTACAAAATCTACTCCCATTTTAGCTGATCCATACATTAGGGCATAGCTCATATTATTTCTAGTATCACCTACAAAAACAAACTTTACCTTATTAAGAGGTTTATTTACATGTTCTTCTATTGTAATAAAATCTGCTAATATTTGTGTTGGATGGTCTGTATCTGTTAAACCATTATAAACAGGAACTCCTGAAAATTTTGCTAAATCTTCAACTGTTTTTTGAGAGTATCCTCTATATTCTATTCCATCAAAAAATCTACCTAATACCTTTGCACTATCTTCTATAGATTCTTTTTTTCCTATTTGAGAACTATTAGGATCTAAAAAAGTTACATTTCCACCTTCATCATTTACTGCAACCTCAAATGCACATCTTGTTCTAGTAGATGTTTTTTCAAATAATAATACTATATTTTTACCTACTAAATTTTCTCCCTTTATACCTGCTCTTTTTTTAGCTTTTAAATCATGTGCTAAATCAAGCATGTATCTTATTTCTTCTTTAGAAAAATCCATTAAAGTTAAAAAACTTTTCCCTTTTAAGTTAACTGGCATTTTAATCCCCCCATATTTTACCGTATCTGTATATTTATTAATTATATTCGTATATTTATAATTTTGCAATATTATTTTACTTTTTTAAGTAAATATAAAAAATGCTAGTGGGTTTACCACTAGCATTTTATTATAGATTTTCTGGATAAGTTTTAGCCTTAGCCTTTTCTTCCCATGAAGCTACTTCTGTTTGAAGTTTAGTCATTTTTTTATTTTCAAGTAAAGTTGTTTTAATTTCTTCTTTTACATCTTCAAATTTCTTTAAAGGATATTCTTTTTTGCTATGAACTTTAATTATGTAATATCCATGTTGACCTTTTACAGGTGCACTTATTTCTTCATTTTTAAGTTTAAGTGCAGCTTCTAAAAATGATGGGTCAAGATTTGCATATTCAAGACCATCTGGATAGTTTCCACCATTGTCTTTAGACCCTTCATCTTCAGAGTATTTTTTAGCTGTAGCTGCAAAGTCAGCACCACCGTCTAATTCTTTTTTAACTTGGTCTGCTTTAGCTTTTGACTTATCATCGTCACCTTTTATTAGTATATGTGAAAAATATAGTTTATTTGGTTCTGTTGTATAATTATATTTATTGCTATCATATTCTTTTTTAGCTTCGTCATCTGTTACTTTAACATCTTTTACTAAAGCTTCTTGAAGTTTTGGAGCAAGAAGCTGCATTTTCATAGTGCTTTTTATAAAGCTTTTGTATTCATCTATTGTAAGGCCTGTTAATGCAGTTACTTCAGTTGAAAATTTCTCTTCACTTCCATATTGTTTTACACCGTTGTCTACCATTTCTTTAACGGCTTTGTTTAATTCATCTTCTGTTACTTGTACTTTTTTCTGCTTAGCATTATATTCCCATTTTTTCTCTTCAACTAAGTCACTTAAAAATTTTTCTTTATTTTGTTTTATAAAAGATTCCTTATCAGCAGGAAGTCTATTTTCAGCTGTTGTATCTATTTGTTTACCTTCAGCTTTAAGTTTTGCATCACTTTCTTCTTGCTTTTTATATTCAAATTCAATGTTTTTTAATACAGGGGCAAATCTTTCATCAAATTCCTTCTTTGTTATTTCCTCCCCGTAAACCTTAGCTACTACTGCCTTGTTCTTTCCTTCTTCTGTTTTAACAACCTGCAAACATCCTGATAACGAGAACATAGATATTGCAGCTAAAGTTAAAACTGAAATTAGCCTTTTTTTCATATGATGCTCCTTTCTTTTTTTAAAAAATCAAACTATTTTTAATTATAATACTTTTTATTTTTTATGCAAATCTTTAAGTATTTCTAAAGCTTCCTTAATTTTAAATACTAATTTTTCACTAGATGTTTCTCTAAACTTCATAGAAACTATAGGCTGTGGAAGATTTGGATAGCTTGTTATAATCTCTATTTTTTTAGAAAGCTCTTTTAACATCTCAGGCATAATATACTCTCCCTGTGTGAAGTTTATGTGTATTTCTCTTCCTATTTGTTTTATAGATGTAACTTCAAGAGATTTTGCTATAACTTTTAAATATGCAATATTTATTAAGTTAACAGTTGGCTTTGGTATATCGCCAAATCTATCTATAAGCTCATCTTCTATTTCTACTTTTTCCTCATCACTTGATATAGATGCTATTTTTTTATATATTTCTATTTTTAATACCTCGTTGTCTATATACTCATCTGGTATATAAGCATTTATAGGCATTTCAACAGATGTTTCTATATCCTTTTTAGAATCATCACCTTGAAGCTTTGAAACCTCATCTTTTAGCATTTTACAGTAAAGATCATATCCAACTGAAGCCATATGACCGTGTTGCTGAGTACCTAAAAGGTTTCCAGCTCCTCTTATTTCAAGGTCTCTCATAGCTATTTTAAATCCTGATCCAAACTCAGTAAATTCTTTAATAGCTTTAAGTCTTTTTTCTGAGTCCTCAGTTAAAACCTTATCTTTTCTATATGTAAAATAAGCATATGCAAGTCTACTACTTCTTCCTACTCTTCCACGAAGCTGATAAAGCTGTGATAATCCCATTCTATCTCCATCATAAACTATAAGAGTATTTGCATTTTGAATATCCATTCCTGTTTCTATAATAGTTGTACATAAAAGTATATCAGCATCTCCTGCCATAAATGACAGTATAACATCTTCAAGTTCTTTTTCAGACATTTTTCCGTGAGCCATAGCTATTTTAGCATCTGGTAAAAGACTTTGAAGATAAGAATACATCTCTTGCATAGTCTCTACTCTGTTATAAACAAAGTAAACCTGTCCGCCTCTTGATAATTCACGGTTAATAGCATCTGATATTATTTGGTCATTATATTCAAGTACATAGGTTTGTACAGGATATCTTTCCTCAGGTGGTGTTTCTATAACGCTCATATCCCTAGCCCCTATAAATGACATGTGAAGTGTTCTTGGAATAGGTGTTGCAGTTAAAGTTAAAACATCTACATTTTTCTTTAATGCTTTAATTTTTTCTTTGTGACTTACTCCAAATCTTTGTTCTTCATCTATTATTAAAAGTCCAAGATCTTTATATTTAATATCTTTTTGAAGTATTCTATGTGTTCCAATAAGTATATCTACATTTCCTGCTGCAATATTTTTCTTAGTTTCCTTTTGCTCCTTTGGAGTTCTAAATCTACTTATCATGTCTATATTTACAGGAAAATCCTTAAATCTTTCTACAAAGTTATTATAGTGCTGCTCTGCAAGTATAGTTGTTGGAACTAAAAATGCTACTTGTTTTTCATCCATAACAGCTTTAAAAGCAGCTCTCATTGCTACTTCTGTTTTTCCATAACCAACATCACCACATAAAAGTCTATCCATTGGAAGATCTGATTCCATATCTTTTTTAATCTCTTCTATTGCAGTTAACTGATCCGGTGTTTCCTCATATGGGAAATCATCTTCAAATTCTCTTTGAAGTGATGTATCCTTTGAAAATGCATATCCTTTAGCAGTACTTCTTTCAGCATATAACTTTAAAAGCTCGTCTGCCATTTCTTTAAGAGATTCTCTAACTTTTCCCTTTGTTTTAGACCACTCTCCACCACCTAATTTATTCATTTTAGGTGTTTTTTCATCAGAACCTATATATTTTTGAACCATATCAAGTTGATCTACTGGAACATATAATGTGTCTCCACCTTTATAGCTTAAAACTAAAAAGTCTCTTTTAACTCCTTCAACTTTAAGTTCATTTATTCCCTCAAACTTTCCTATTCCATGGTTTATATGTACAATATAGTCTCCTACTTTAAGGTCTGTAAAACTTTCTATTCTACCTTCTTTTTTAGTAAACTTTCTTTTAGGCTTTGTGTCTTTATAAACTTCCTTATCTGATATTATAAGAATCTTTCCTGAGGGAAACTCCATACCTTTTCTTAAAGAACCATTTGTTATAGTAACTGTTCCTTTTTCAATAGTATTAATAAACTCACTATATACAGCTTTTATTCCCTCTCCTATTAAAGCTTCTTTTAATCTATTACCTCTTCCTTCAGCACCTGCAAAAATAATAATGCTATAGTTTTTTTTAACCTTATCTTTAATTTCTGAAAGTATATACTCTATTCCTCCAACACTTGTTAGGGAAATTGCACTAAAACTAAGTATAGATTTAGTTTTAAACTCTTCAACAGGTCTTGGAAGCATATTATAAGATATAAATGTACATTCTTTTATTCTCTCTATTATTTCTTCACTTGAGTATATATACTCTCCTTGTTTTGGTAATACCTCACCTTTTTCTAAAAATGACTTAAAGCTTTCATTAAATTCAAAGTTTACACTATTAATCTTTTGAAGTATTTTAGAAGACTCATCTAAAATAACAAGCTTTTTACTAAAATAATCTAAAAAGTTTTCTGTTTTGTCATAAAAATAAGGAATATAACTATCCATTCCTTCAAAGCTTCTAAAGTTCTTTAATTTTTCTATATTAGACTTTACTCTAGATTTAATATTTTTTATATCATCTTTACTTTTTAATATTTTCACTCTTTTTTCAAGATCATTTAAAAGACTTGTATTAACCTTGTCTATTTCATCGCTACTTAAAAGTATTTCCTTAGCTGGATGTATATCTACCTTTTCTAGTGTTTCTATACTACGCTGAGTAAAAATATCAAAACTTCTTATAGTGTCTATTTCATCGCCAAAAAACTCAACTCTAATAGGGAAAGAGTAGTTTACTGGATAAAGGTCTATTATTCCTCCTCGTTTTGCAAACTGTCCCTTTCCTTCAACGTATTCTACTTTTTCATACCCTAAATTTAAAAGACTTCCCATTAAAGATATTACATCTTGCTGCTCACCAGCTTTTATACTTAGTGAGTATTTTTTATGTATATCCTTTGGTGGCATTTTATAAAATATAGTATCTACTGATGCTACAACTATAATATTCTCATTATTTACTAAACGCCTTATAACTTCAAGCCTTTCACATTTAATATCAAATGATGAAACATCTATATTAAAAACCATCTCCTTAGATGGCATATAATAACACTTATCAGTAAATGCTCTTAAATCATTGTAAAGTTTTTTAGCCTCCATATCAGTATTAGTTAAAAGAAGTATTTGTTCTTCTACGTCTTTAAAAATACCATATGTTATAAAAGCTCTTTGAGACTCTGAAAGACCATGTACCTGAGTTGTTGTTAAAGTTTTTATATTTTGTATTAAATCATTATATTCCTTTATATTTTCTAATAAAGTAGGAACTACATTTAGCCTCAAAAAGTCTCACCTCCTTATTATTTTTTAACATGGACTAAAATTATTATGCTTATTCATAGCGTTTTGTATTCCATCTTTGATTATAGAAATTGTTGCATCTGCTGATTCAGCAACTGATTTTTCTATTAAAGCTTCTTCTTCACTTGTAAACTTTCCAAGTACATAATCAACTATGCTACCTGGAGCTTTTCCTATTCCTACTCTTATTCTTTTAAATTCCTTTGTTCCTAAATGATTTATTAAACTTTTCATACCATTGTGACCTCCATCACTTCCTGATGGTCTAAGTCTTAATCTTCCTGTTTCTATTGCCATATCATCATAAATTATTATTACATTTTCAACAGGAATTTTATAAAAGTTTACTGCTTCAATAACAGATTCTCCACTAAGGTTCATATATGTTAAAGGTTTTAAAAACAACACTTTTTCTCCATTTATTATAGATTCTCCAAATATTCCTTTAAACCTTTCACGAGACATGTCAAAATTAAACTTTTGTGATAAACAATCTATAACCTTAAATCCTACATTATGTCTAGTGTTTTCGTATTCTCTTCCTGGATTTCCAAGTCCTACAACAAGATGCATTTTAAACTCCTCCAAAAATAAATTTATAACTATTAGTATAATCAATATTTAATAAAATAAAAAGCTAGTATCAATAAATACTTATGAAATATTAAGTTATTGCAAATAATAACACCTAGTGCTTTTAAATTACATATATGTATAGTAGAATTATATTAAATTTCTAGATATAAATGTAAAACTATCTATTTTGAGGTGATAAAATTGAACTTAATAAGTCATATTACATCTCCATACTTTTATGTATTTAACGTTCTTTTACTTTCAACACTTATTATACTTGAGAAAAAACGTCCTGAAAAAACTATTGCATGGATAATGGTATTTGTAATATTTCCTCCACTTGGAATTATACTATATATATTTCTCGGACGTAATTGGAAAAAGTATAAACTAAAAGATCAAATGTCTCCTTATATAAAAGATTTAGTTACCAAAGTTATCGGAAAAGTAGATAAAGATGAATATCAATCTTTAGTTAACCTTTTAGCTACAAATAGTGAGTCACCTTTGTTTATTGATAACGATATAACATTATTTAAAGATGGATATGAAAAATTTGAAACTTTAAAAGCTGAACTTTTAAAAGCAAAACACCATATACATCTTGAATATTATATTGTGAAACACGATATAATTGGATGTGAAATCAAAGATATTTTAATTAAAAAAGCTCTTGAAGGAGTTAAGGTAAGATTTATTATAGATAAAGTAGGCTCTAGCTCACTATGTTCTAAGTATAAATCTTCTCTTATAAAAGCAGGTGTTGATGTAGTTGAATATTCATATTTTCTAGCTCCTCTTTTAAAATTTATAAACACTCAAATAAACTATAGAAATCATAGAAAAATAGTAGTTATAGATGGCATTGTAGGTTTTTTAGGTGGAAACAATATAGGAGATGAATATTTAGGAAATGGAAAACTAGGATATTGGAGAGATAGCCACATTATGGTTAAAGGTGATTTTGTACTAGGTCTTCAAAGTGTTTTTTTAGATGATTATTTTACTATAAAAAAAGCTAATGAAGAAGATCTTTTATATGAAAATGAATTTGAAAAGTATTTTCCCTCTCCATTAAAAGGGAAAAAACAAGTAATTCAATTAGTAAAAAGCGGACCTAATTCAGAATATCCAAGTATTATGCACTCTATTTTGAAAATGATAAACATAGCAAATAAAAGTATTTATATTACAACCCCTTATTTTGTGCCTTCAGAATCTGTTATGGAGGCTTTAAAAATAGCTGCACTTTCTGGAATTGATGTAAAAATCCTTTTTCCTGGAAAGTATGATCACTTTATTGTTTATTATGCATCAAAATCATATCTTGCTGAACTTTTAAAATCTGGAGTTAAAGTTTACCTTTATGATCCAAAATCATTTGTTCATGCAAAGGTTATAAGTGTTGATGGTAAAATCAGCACTATTGGCACAGCAAATATTGATATTAGAAGTTTTGAGCTTAACTATGAAATTAATGCAGTTATATATGATGAGGGAATAAGCAAAGAAATCGAGGATATGTTTATAAAGGATTTAGTATCTAGCCGTGAACTTACTTTAGAGGAATATGACAAAAGCCCTTTTTTATCTAGAATAACAGAGTCTTTTATGAGACTTTTCTCAGCAATTTTATAAAAAAGCTAGAAAGAAAATCTTTCTAGCTTTTTGTATCTAATAAATTAGTATTTATTTGAACCTCTTTACCGTCTCTATATATTAAAATTTTAAGACTGTCTCCTGGTTTTTTACCTTCAAGTGCATCTGTAATGTCAGTTAATTTGCTTATTCTTACACTATCAACACTAAGTATTATATCTCCTTTTTTCATACCACAAGCCATTGCTGTTGTTCCTTCTACAACTTCTAAAACACCAAGACCTATTGGCACTTTATAATACTTAGATTCTTCTTCATCTATTAGTGTAGTTCTAACCCCTATAAATGTAGACTTTACCTTACCCTCTTTTAAAAGATCATCTATAACCTTTTTAGCTTCATTTATTGGCATAATAAAATATCCTTTAGAATTGTTTAAGTTATTATTTATAATACCAATAACTTCACCATTTGAATTTAAGGCAGCTCCACCACTATTACCTTTTATAGGCTCCATATCTGTTTGATATACCTTATATGCTCTATCATCTATTTTTATAATAGAATTTTTAGCACTAATTATACCTGTACTAACACATCCTGAAAACTCTTCTCCTAAAGGATTACCAATCCCGATTATCCTATCACCTGTTTTCATTTTAGATGAATCTCCAAATTTTACTGGTTTAAGGTTTTCCACATTAATTTTAATTATTGCTATATCACTTTTATAGTCTTTAGCAACAACCTCAGCTTCAACCCTTCTACCTCCTGATAAAATAACCATAATGTCTTTTTGATCGTTTATAACATTATAATTAGTTAATACATAACCTTTTTTATCTATGATAACACCTGAACCTAATGTACCTTCTTCAGCTTCATTTATCCAGTTAGTTGAAGATTTTGCTATTCCTACAATTGAAGGGCCTACCTCATCTGCAATTTTTGATATATTAGCATCTACATATCCTGTTTCCTGATTAAATGTATTTAGCTCCTCTTCATAGTTACTTATTAAATTGCTATATTTACTTGATATAAATTTTGCACCTAAAATAGTTCCTAATAAAGCGGATACTATTGCCACAATAACAACAATAGATAATTTACCTATTCCTTTATGATACTTTTTTTCAGTATATTTAATACCACTTTGCCAGCTTGTTGATTCATTTCCCTTGTTATTTTTTGTAGACAAGTATATCAACTCCTAACCCTTTTAAATTTATACTAAGGTTATTTTTCAAATTATACATTATCTTTCTAAATAAAATATGAATGAGAGTTAAATGTAAAATTAATATACCTAATCCATATTTAAAGTAAAACTAAACGCATTTCCATTAGGACTTGATTCTGCCCATATTGTTTCATTATGCTTGTTTATTATTTTCCTTACTATAGAAAGTCCAAGTCCTACACCACTTTTATTTCTAACTCTAGCTTTATCAACTTTGTGAAATCTCTCCCAAATAAGTTCTATATCCTCTTTTGGAATAGGCTCTCCTGAGTTAAATACACTAACAACAACCTTTTCCCCTTTAGGTACAGCACTTACCTCTATAGTCCCACCACTAGGAACAAATTTCAATGAATTATCAACTAGATTAGTTATAACTTGATTTATTTTGTCTCTATCGCCTTTAACAAATTGTCCATCTTTAATTAGCTTAACAGTCATTTCAACATTTTTTTCATATACTCTATCTTCAAACTTTAATATACTTTCACTTATAAGCTCATTAATTTCAAATCTTCCTATTTTCATAGAAAATTCACCTGATTCTATTCTTGCAAGATCTAAAAGTTCATTTATCATTCTTATAAGTCTTTTACTTTCTCCATTTACAACTTTTAAATACTTTTCCCACTTATCATATGATATTGTACCATCAAGCATCCCCTCAATAAATCCATTTATAGATGTCATAGGTGATCTTAATTCATGTGAAACATCAGTAATAAAGCTTTTTCTCATATTTTCAAGGTTTTCTATAGAATCTGCCATATAGTTAAAAGAAGCAGCAAGATCTCCTATTTCGTCTTCTGATATTATTTCAACTCTATCAGTGAATTCTCCTTTAGATATTTGTCTTGCAGTGTTTGTAATTCTACTTAAAGGATTTATAAGTATTTTTTCTGAGAAATAATAAATAATAAATGCTGATATGGTAATTGCAAAAAATGCTGATATCCATATTACAAAATAAACAGTAAAAAGAGTTTCTTTTACTTCATTTAAAGATGAGTTCATAAATACAGCGTATGTTACAGAATCACTTATATTAACCGGAATTCCAACTGTCATAGTATAAGAACCAAATAAATCCCTAAATTCTCCTGCTTTTACAACTTCTCTACCTTCCATTACTAAAAGAAAATCTTCTTTATTAATACCTTTATCTAAATCACTACCGCTTCCTTCTTTATCTAAGCTTTCTATTTTAAATCCATATGAATCAAAAATTGTTATTTCTGATTTTAAAATTCTTTCTATTACTGATATTTGTATATTTAAATCTGTTTTGTTTATATCTCCTGTTGCATATTGCTTAACTAATGTTTCTATATGATCTCCTTCTTTTAAAAGATCTACTTTTCTTTTCTCAAAGTAATATTCATAAAACCATATAGATAAAAATATAGAAACTAAAATATATGAGATCATCATAATTATTAAATATGCACTCATAAGTTTAGAAAAGAGGCTTTTTTTCATTTTACTTCACCTCAAATTTATATCCTACACCCCATACAGTTTTTACAGCCCACTCTTCTGTTTCTTTAAGCTTTTCTCTTATTCTTTTAATATGAACATCAACTGTTCTTGAATCTCCTGGATAATCATATCCCCATACTTTATAAAGTAATTGATCTCTTGTAAATACTTTATTAGAATTTGAAGCTAAAAAGTATATAAGATCAAACTCTTTAGGTGGCATATCTACTACGCTTCCTTTGTATGTAACTGTATATGAGTCTGGATCAATAGATAAATCTTGATATTCTATATTTCTACTTTGAGCCTTTGGATTATAACGTCTTAGTACAGCTCTAACTCTAGCTACTAATTCTTTAGCTTCAAAAGGCTTTACCATATAATCATCTGCTCCAAGTTCAAGTCCTAAAACTCTATCAAAAGTTTCTCCCTTTGCACTAAGCATAATTATAGGAACTTGAGATGTTTTTCTAATTTCTCTTAAAACTTCATATCCATCCATTTCTGGCATCATAATATCTAAAACTATTATTTCAGGATCTTTTTCCTTAAAAATTTTAATAGCATCACGTCCATTATGAGCTTTATATACTTTATACCCTTCCTTTTCAAAATAAAGTTCAACAAGGTCTGCAATGTTCTCGTCATCATCAACTATAAGAATTTTCGTATCTAACATATATATACTCCCCTAACTAATATGATATTTATAATATATAGTCTTCTAAATTATTTTCCCATTTATTATGCCCAATTTCAACACTATTCTAACAAAATAAATAAATATATATATATTACCTATTTTGTCTATAGTAAGGGTTTTCATAACGCTTTTGCAACTTTTTTGTCAATAACAATCATTTGATACTTTGTGAACCTTTTAACTTACGTATTTTCTATTTTCAAAAAACAAAATATGAAATTCTTTTACAAAAAAATTGCAATTGAGTAACTCTTTTTATATACACAAAATAAATTTTATGATAATATAGTTTATAGAAAAAAATAGAAATTGGAGGAACACACATATGAGAGCAAAAGAGCATGTAAAAGAAGTTTTTGAAAAAGTTGTTATGAGAAATCCTAACGAATCAGAATTTCATCAAGCAGTTAAAGAAGTATTAGAATCACTTATTCCAGTACTTGAAAAAAATCCTGATTATATTGACCTTGGAATACTTGACAGAATAGTTGAACCTGAAAGACAAATTTTCTTTAGAGTTCCTTGGGTAGATGACAGCGGTAAAGTACAAGTTAACAGAGGATTTAGAATACAATTTAATAGTGCTATAGGACCATACAAAGGTGGAATTAGATTCCATCCATCTGTTAATGCTAGTATTATTAAGTTTTTAGGTTTTGAACAAATATTTAAAAACTCACTAACTGGACTTCCAATTGGTGGAGGTAAAGGTGGATCTGACTTTGATCCTAAAGGCAAATCTGAAGGAGAAATCATGAGATTTTGCCAAAGCTTTATGACAGAACTTTATAGACATATTGGACACTTTACAGATGTTCCAGCTGGAGATATAGGTGTAGGTGGACGTGAAATTGGATATATGTTCGGTCAATACAAAAGACTTGTTAATGAATATCAAGGTGTTTTAACTGGTAAAGGTCTAACTTATGGAGGATCTCTTGCTAGAACAGAAGCTACAGGATATGGACTTGTTTATTTTGTAGATGCAATGCTTAAAGCTAAGAATCTTTCATTTGAAGGAAAAACAGTAGTTGTATCTGGTTCAGGAAACGTTGCTATATATGCTACTCAAAAAGCTCAATCACTTGGAGCTAAAGTTGTTGCTCTTTCAGATTCATCAGGATATATATACGATCCTAATGGAATCAACTTAGATACAGTTAAACAAATAAAAGAAGTTGAAAGAAAAAGAATTTCAGAATATGTTAAACACCATCCATCAGCAGAATTTGTTGAAGGATGTAAAAATATTTGGAAGATTAAATGTGATATAGCTCTTCCATGTGCAACTCAAAATGAAATTGATGAAGAATCTGCTAAAATACTTGTAGCTAATGGAGTTAAAGTAGTTGGTGAAGGAGCTAATATGCCTTCAACTTTAGAAGCTACAGAGGTATTTATAAACAGTGGTATATTATTTGCACCTGCTAAAGCTGCAAATGCAGGTGGAGTTGGTACTTCAGCTCTTGAGATGTCACAAAACAGTATGAGATATTCATGGACTTTTGAAGAAGTAGATGCAAAACTTCACGATATGATGGTAAACATTTATAAAAGTGCAAGTGAAGCAGCTGATGAATATGGAGTTAAAGATAATTTAGTAATTGGTGCTAATATTGCTGGCTTTGTTAAAGTTGCTGAAGCTATGAAGGCTCAGGGAGTAGTTTAAAATAAAAGACCTTGTGAAAATCACAAGGTCTTTTTTTAAAGGTTAAAATCATTTCTAGTAATACATGCAGCTAAAAATGCTAAAGTACTTGCTGTAACTCTATGTTCTGCTTTTATTACTTCTTTTTCATCTACTACATTACCTTCTCTAATTTCATCTAAACCTTCTAAATTTAAAAGTAAAAATACTGTGGTAGCAAATAAAAATATTCTACCTGCTATTTCCTCATTTCCATCTGCATTTTTTAAATTGTCAGCACAATTTGTATCATTAATTAAATCTAATAATTTTACCCTTTGATAAAGTAAATATTCTACATACAAAAATAAAGCAAATACAGAGCCATAGGTTACCCTTAAGGCTAAATTTAATTTATCTAGTTGTTTATTTAGTGTATCTTTATCTTGACTATTATTTTTCCCAGTAAATTTACTCCATTCATTCCAAAAATTAAAATCTTCAAATTCCCTATACATTTACCCATTCCTTTATAAATTAATATACCATCTTTATATATACAATATATTCAATCAATACTATAATTTGTTAATATAATATGACTTTACTTAGAATATGATTTATAATAATATATAGTTCATAACTTATAAGGAGAAAATTTAGTGCTAAAATTTATTTCAAAAGTTTTAATAATATTCATAATAGGTTTAGGGTGTATTTATTTTTTCAAGGAAGAAGTATCCCCTAAAATACTAACAAAAGAAACTAAAGGCACTACTACATATGAGGTATACAACTACAATGAATTTTACAATTCTATTAAGTTTTCAATAAAAAATGTAGAGCCTAGTATAAATATTATCTTTAAAAATGATTATTTAAAAAATGATAAGAAAACGGTTTTAGAAACTGCTGATAAACTAATTAAAACTTTAGGACCTGGAAGCTATATTAAAGAATATTCTATAACCCACAACAAATCTAATATATACGAGTTTTATACTATTAAATATAAATATGAAAAAGATATTAATGAAATAAAAAAACAATCTGAAGAAGTTGATCGACTTTCTGAAAAAGCAGTAAAAAAAATTATTAAACCTTCTATGACAGACTTTGAAAAAGAAAAAGCAATTCACGATTATATAGTAAATATAACTAAATATGATAGTGAGAATTTTGAAAAAGGAACAACTCCTATAGAATCTCACACTGCATATGGAGTTTTTGTAAATAAAGTTGCTGTTTGTGAAGGGTATTCTATAGCAATGAAAAAAATGCTTGATTATGTAGGCATAGAATCTCATATTGTTATAGGAGAAGCTGGAGGATATAACCACGCCTGGAATTTAGTTAATCTTGAAGGAGAATGGTACCATGTAGATGCTACATGGGATGATCCTGTTTATATTGTTAATGGTAAACAGGTTAATATGCTTTCATATGATTATTTTAATTTAACAGATGCTGAAATTAAAAAAACACATAAATTTAATGAATCAAACTATCCAAAAGCTACATCGAAAAGATTTTCATTAAAAAGCCCTAGTAAATAATTTTACTAGGGCTTTAATTACTTAACTAATTCTCTTGTATGATTTGCAACATCTTCTGGTGTTATATCATATCTTCTAGCTATACATGATTTTTGTGCTACTTTAGCAACATATTCAGCAACTTTAGGTGCAACTCTTTTGTCAAATGGTGATGGAATAATATACTCTGGATTTAATTCCTCATCTGAAATAAGCTCTGCAATAGCTTTAGCTGCAGCTATTTTCATATCCTCTGTTATTTTACTTGCTCTAACATCTAGTGCTCCTCTAAATATTCCTGGAAAAGCTAATACGTTATTTATTTGATTTGGATAATCAGAGCGTCCTGTTCCAACTATAGCAGCTCCTGCTTCAATAGCATCTTCTGGAAGTATTTCTGGAGTAGGATTTGCCATTGCAAATATAATTGGATCTTGATTCATAGTCTTCACCATTTCTTTTGTTAAAGCGTTTCCTACTGAAAGTCCTATAAAAATGTCACATCCTTTAACAACATCTTTAAGCGTTCCTTTAACCTTGTTTTTATTAGTTACTTTAGCAATTTCAGCAGTAGACTCTCTCATACCTTCTCTACCTTCATATACTGCTCCTTTAGAGTCACAAAGTGTTATATCCTCTATTCCAATTGCCATAAGAAGTTTTGAAACTGAAATTGCAGCAGCTCCTGCTCCATTAACAGCTACTTTAACATTTTTAACTTCTTTCTTTAAAAGCTTTAATGCATTAATTGTAGCTGCTGCTGTAACTATAGCTGTACCATGTTGATCATCATGGAAAACAGGAATATTACATATTTCTTTTAATTTATTTTCTATATAAAAACACTCAGGAGCTTTAATATCCTCAAGGTTTATTCCACCAAATGTTGGCTCCATCATTTTTACAGTTTCAATTATTTTATCAGCATCTTTTGTATCAAGGCATATTGGAAAAGCATCTACTCCAGCAAAACTTTTAAAAAGTACAGCTTTCCCTTCCATAACAGGAAGTCCAGCTCCTGCTCCAATATCTCCAAGTCCAAGTACAGCTGTTCCATTAGTTACAACAGCTACTAGGTTTCCTTTTGATGTATAATCAAATATTTTATTATAGTCCTTTTGAATTTCAATACATGGAGCTGCAACTCCTGGAGAATATGCAAGTGAAAGATCTTCACTTGTTTTAAGTTCTACTTTACTTTCAACTGATATTTTTCCCATTGAATCTTTGTGCAGTTTTAAAGCTTTTTCATTTAATGACATATCCATTCCTCCTTTATTTAACTACTTCCCTTATAACAATAAATATATTATATTTTTGCTATTTGAGAAAGCATCTAATCTTTTATAATATATTATCTCATAAATTCATATTAACAAACGGAACTTTTCAATGAAAAGATTTATATTCTATAGTGATATAATTTAAGATTATATAAATATTATTGCATTTTGCAAACAGTTTTGCAAGTTCATTTGCATATTTCTTGCATATAAATAAAATTGTGCAAGAAATAATTTATTTTCTATTGATTTCTAAAAATTCCATTGCTATAATAAAGAAAAATGATGCAAATCTTGCATTACAAATGAAATTTTAAAAGATTCGAGGAGATATTTATGACATTTCGTTTAGAAAGCGATTCAATAGGTACAAAAGAAATTAACTTAAATGCATATTACGGGGTTCAAACACTTAGAGCTGTAGAAAACTTCCCTATTACAGGTAAAAAGGCACACCCTGAATTTATAAATTCACTAGCTGCTATAAAAAAAGCTGCTGCTATTATGAATAATAAAATAGGAGCTCTTAATAAAAATATTAGCGAAGCTATAGTATTAGCTTGTGATGAAATACTTAGTGGAAAACTTCATGATCAATTTATAACAGACCCTATACAAGGTGGTGCTGGAACTTCATTTAATATGAATGCTAATGAGGTTATAGCTAACAGAGCAATTGAAATTTTAAATGGAGAAAAAGGAAACTATAGTATAGTTCATCCAAATGACCATGTTAACATGGCTCAATCTACAAATGATGTTATACCAACAGCTGGTAAAATTACAGCTATTAAACTTTTAAAGAAAGCTATTATAGAGCTTAAAAGACTTGAAGTAGCACTTGAAGAAAAAGAAAAAGAGTTTCATGATATTATAAAAATGGGTAGAACTCAAATGCAAGATGCTATTCCTATAAGACTTGGTCAAGAATTTGGAGCATATAAAGCAACTGTTAAACGTGATTTAAAAAGGCTTAACATGGCTGTAGATGAGCTTTCACAAGTAAATATAGGAGGAACTGCTATTGGAACTTCTTTAAATGCTGATAAAAATTATGTTAAAGGAATTGTTCCAGAGCTTGATAATATAGTTAAATTAAACTTAAAACAAGCTGAAGACCTTGTTGATTCAACTCAAAACCTTGATGGCTTTGTATTTGTTTCATCAATTCTTAGAACATGTGCAGTTAGTTTATCTAAAATGTCTAATGATTTAAGAGTTATGTCATCAGGGCCTAGAACAGGCTTTGCTGAAATTAATCTTCCTCCTAAACAAAATGGTTCATCAATTATGCCAGGTAAAGTAAACCCTGTTATTCCAGAGGTTATGTCTCAAGTTGCATTTAATATAATTGGTAACGACACTACAATTACAATGGCAGCTGAAGCAGGACAATTAGAGCTTAATGCTTTTGAACCTGTTATATTCTATAATCTTTTTGAATCTATTACAACTTTAACAGGTGGTGTTAAAACATTTGTAGATAACTGTATTATAGGAATTACAGCTAATAAAGACAGATGTAAATCCCTAGTTTACCAAAGTGTTGGAATAATAACAGCTATTTGTCCAAAACTTGGATATCAAGCATCAGCTGAAATTGCAAAAGCTGCTATTAAAACTGGAAAATCTGTTAGAGATCTTTTAAAAGAAAACCATAAACTAAGTGATGAGGAAATAGATAAAATACTTGATCCTAAAACAATGGTTTAATTTATAAATATAAATAAAAACAGGATGCTAATGCATCCTGTTTTTATTTATATTATTGGAATAATGAACTTACTCCTTGGTTATCATGAATTCTTTTTATAGCTTCTGCAAATAATGGTGCAATAGATAAAGCTTTGATTTTATCTATTGCTTTACTTTCTATTAAATCAATAGTATTTAAAACAACTAGCTCTTTTATAGCAGAATCTTTAATTCTTTCAATTGCAGGTCCTGATAAAACCGCATGTGAACAGCAAGCATAAACATCTTTAGCTCCTAGTTCTTTAAGTGCATTAGCAGCGTTTGTAATTGTTCCTGCTGTGTCTATCATGTCGTCTATTAATACAACATTTTTACCTTCAACATCACCTATTACATTCATTACTTCACAAACATTTGCACGAGGTCTTCTTTTATCAATTATAGCTATTGATGAATGAAGTTTATCTGCAAATTTTCTAGCTCTTGTAACTGAACCTAAATCTGGTGAAACTACAACAACCTCATCTTCCACTAAACCTTTTTCTATAAAACCTTGAGCAAGTATTGGTGCTCCTAGTAAATGGTCTACTGGAATATCAAAATAACCTTGAATTTGTGCAGCATGTAGGTCCATTGTAAGAACTCTATCTGCTCCTGCAGCTGATATTAAGTTAGCTACAAGTTTTGCTGTAATTGGATCTCTAGCCTTTGCTTTTCTGTCTTGTCTTGCATATCCATAGTATGGGATAACTGCTGTTACTCTACCTGCTGAAGCTCTTTTCATAGCGTCAATCATAATAAGTAGTTCCATTAAGTTGTTATTTACTGGCTCACATGTTGATTGAACAACATATACGTCACAACCTCTTACTGTTTCATCAATATTTACACATATCTCTCCATCGCTAAATGTAGCCACCTCTGACTTGCCAAGCTCAACCCCTAAAATGTTAGCTATTTCATTAGCAAGGGTTTTGTTTGAGTTACCTGCAAATATTTTTATGTTTCCTCCGTATTGCATTATATCTATCCTCCTAAGTTATTTTTTGCAAATACCTTTTTTAGCTACCCATCCTTCTTTAATAACTTCTTTAGAACGACCTATAGCTAAAGCACCATTTGGAACGTCTTTTGTAATTGTTGACCCTGCAGCTGTATAAGCATTTTCTCCAATAGTAACAGGCGCAACTAAATTAGTGTTGCATCCTATAAATGCTCCATCTTTAATTACTGTTTTATATTTTTCAGACCCATTGTAATTAACTGTTACAGTTCCACATCCAAAATTACATTTTTCTCCTACTTCTGAGTCTCCTACATAAGTAAGATGAGATATTTTTGTTCCATTTCCTATAGTAGATTTTTTAATCTCAACAAAATCTCCTATTTTAACTTCCCTTCCAATAACACTATCCGGTCTTATGTATGCAAAAGGCCCAACAGTTGTAGAATCCCCTACTTCGCTGTTAATAATAACTGATGATTGAATTTCTACACTATTACCTATTTTAGCGTTTACAAGTCTTGTATTATGCCCTACTATGCAGTCTTCCCCTATAATTGTATTTCCCTCTATAAATGCTCCTGGATACACTATTGTATCACTTCCTATTTTAACATCTGACTCAATATAAGTAGATGCTGGATCTATTATAGTAACACCTTCTGCCATGTGTTTATTTAATATTCTTTCTTTCATAGCTAAAGATGCAGTTGCTAATTGATCTCTTGAATTTACAGCCATAAACTCTTTAAAATCAGTTTTATAAGCTAAAACTTTTTTACCTTCATTTTTAAGTATTTCAATAACATCTGTTAAGTAATACTCACCTTGTGCATTATTATTATTAATCTTTTTTAATGCTGAAAGTAAATCTTTTATTTCAAAGCAGTAGTTTGAAGAGTTTACTTCTGTTATTTCTCTTTCTTTTTCAGTAGCGTCTTTATGTTCTACTATTTTAGAAATTTCACCAAGTTCATTTCTAACTATTCTACCAAGTCCAGTAGGATCTGGTGCATCAGCTGTTAAAATTGTAGCTGATGATTTATTTTCTGTGTGATATTCAAATACTTTTGAAATAGTTTCTTTAGTTATTAGTGGCCCATCACCAGCTAAAACTATAACTATTCCTTCTTTATCTTTTAAAAATTCTTCACAGCACATTACAGCATGGCCTGTTCCAAGCTGTTTATCCTGGAATGCAGTTTTTACTTTGTCCCCTAGGTGCCCCTTTACTATATCTGCTTTATGTCCTACAACAACAACTGTATCTTCAGCATCTGCTCCTTTTACAGCATCTATTATATAGTCTATCATTGATTTACCACATACTTTATGTAGAACTTTTGGCAGCTTAGACTTCATTCTCTTTCCTTCGCCAGCTGCAAGTATTAAACCATAGCAAGCCTTCATATTAATTGCACCTATCCTTTCAATTGTATACGTTATATTTATTTAATTAAAGTAATAATCTATTTTATTATATTGCATAAGATATTTTTATTCAATGCAAAATGGTAAAATAGCAAAAAATAAAAAAGGAAGTATACACTCCCCTTTTATTCTTCTATTTCTTCTAATGTTTCTTCATCTGAAGCTACTTTTGCTTTTTCATATTCTTCAAGAATAGCTATTTGAATCTTTTCTCTTGTTTCTGTGTTAATAGGATGCGCTATATCCTTAAATTCTCCCTCTGGAGTTTTTCTACTAGGCATAGCAATAAATAAACCATTTTGTCCATCAATAACTTTAATGTCGTGTACTACAAACTCATTGTCAAATGTTACAGAAACTATTGCTTTCATCTTTCCGTCATTTGATATTTTTCTGATTCTAACATCGGTAATTTGCATACCTTAATCACCTCCAAGTCGCTTATATATATTATTCTGCGTCTTTAGGAGAATTCCTTCTGAAAAAAATTAAAAAGTGCAAATTTTTTTATTTTTCTATTATTTTTTCAGAAGGTGTTATTTTTATATGACCACTTTCGCCATCTATATCTTCTAGAGATATTAGGGCAACATAATCTTCTAATACCTTTTTACCTTCAGGTTTTGATTCAATTAAAAATCCAAGTCCTTCAACTGTACAGTCAAATTCTTTTAAAAGATCTATTATTCCAACAGCTGTACCACCAGCTTTTATAAAGTCATCTATAAATATACACTTACTTTTTGGCTTTATTGAACGTTTTGATAAGCTCATAGTTTGTATTCTTTTTGATGAACCAGTTATATAGTTAATACTTACTGTAGAGCCTTCAGTAACCTCACCATTTCTTCTAACTATCACAAGAGGTATATTTAAACAGCTAGCAACTGCCATAGCTATAGGTATACCTTTAGTTTCTACAGTTACTACATAATCCGCATTTTTTGATGTAAACTTATTTGCAAGTATTACTCCTATTTTATTAACAATATCTGGAGAATATATTAAGTCATTTATGTATAAAAATCCTCCTGGCATAACCCTTGATGGATCGTTTATTTTTTCACAAATACTATTTATAAACTCTTTTTCCTTTTCATTTGACATACCAGCTATATATCTAACGCCTCCAGCAGCCCCTGGTATAGTTTCTATTTTGCCACAACCTAGCATTTCTACGACTTTTTTAACTATTGTAATATCTTCGCTTAATGTAGATCTTGCAGCACCAAATACCTCTGAAAAATACCCTAAACTTATTACTGTATTTGGCTTGTCAGATAAAATCTTAAAAATTGCGGCTACTCTTTCTTTTCGATGTAGACGTTCCAAAATAATCACTTCCCATTCATAGAATTTGCATCAAATATTCATCTATAATTAATTTAGCCCTATATTATCAATTCTAAATTATATATAAGTTTTTTTCAAATGTTTTAATTTTATTGTATACAATTTTATGTTATATATCATATATTAATAGAATAATAGCAAATATTTTACATGATTTTCAGCAAAGGTAGTTAATATATTAATTACACATATAATATGATATAATTTTTCTAGTTACTGTTAATATATTAAACAATTTTTAGGAGTGATTTTCATGTTTAACCTTAATGAAGATATAAATAAAAAAGTCCACTTTATAGGTATAGGTGGAATAAGCATGAGTGGTTTAGCAGAGGTTCTGCTTTCAAATGGATATACTGTTTCTGGATCAGATAGAGACTCTTCTCCACTTACAGACAAGTTAAAATCTCTAGGTGCCACAATATACATAGGGCACAGCGAAAATAATATAAAAGATTACGATCTTGTAGTATACACAGCTGCTATAGCTAGTGATAACCCTGAGCTTTGTGCTGCGAAAAAACTATCTATTCCTTTAATGGATAGAGCAGAATTTCTAGGATACATTATGAAAGGATATGAAAGAGGAGTTGCAGTGTCTGGTACACACGGTAAAACAACTGTAACATCTATGGCTTCTATTATGATGCTTCATGCAAAACTAGACCCTACAATAATGATAGGTGGAGTACTAGATGCTATACATGGTAATGTAAAGGTCGGCAATAGTGAGTACTTTATAACAGAAGCATGTGAATATAAAAGAAGCTTTTTAAAATTCAATCCTAATGTAGGTATAATTTTAAATATAGATGCTGACCACCTTGACTACTATAAAGATATTAATGAAATAGAAGATACTTTCTTAGATTTTACTAAATTAATTCCTGAAAACGGATTATTAATAGGATGTGGCGATGACTCTAGAGTTGTTTCTGTACTCGAAAAAGCTAACTGTCCAAAAATTCTTTATGGTATTGAAAATGGAGACATTAAAGCATGTAATATAGAGTTTGATGAAATGGGACTTCCTTCATTTGATGTTTTTAAAAACGGAACTTCACTTGGAAGATTTTCTCTTTCAGTTCCAGGGCGTCACAATGTTTTAAACTCACTTTCTGTTATAGCACTAGGACTATTCCTTAATATAGACATTGATTCTATTAGAGAATCTCTAACACTTTTCTATGGTACTCATAGAAGATTTGAGAAAAAAGGTGTTAAAAACGGAATAGAAATAATTGATGATTATGCTCATCATCCAGCTGAAATTAAAGCAACAATTGAAGCTGTTAAAAACTATCCTCATAAAAGTGTATACTGTATATTCCAGCCTCACACATATACTAGAACTTTAACTCTATTTGATGAGTTTGCCTCAGCTTTTAAAGGTCTTGATAACCTTATATTAACTGATATATATGCAGCTCGTGAAAAAGATACAGGTGTTGTTAGCTCAAAAATGCTTTCAGATGCAGTTAAGAAAAATGGTGTTAACTGCACTTATATAAAAGACTTTGATGATATATTAAACCACCTTAAAACAAATCTTAAAGAAGGTGACCTTTTAGTTACTATGGGTGCAGGAGATGTTTATAAAATAGGTGAAAACTTTTTAAATCTATAAAATTTGCCTTCACATTAAGTGAAGGCTTTCTGTTATAAGGAGGACATTTATGAATCCAGTAGCTTTTACTATTTTTGGTTTTGAAATTAGATGGTATGGCATATTAATATCTCTTGGAATGCTTTTAGGTCTTTTAATAGCTTCTTACACATGTAAGGTTAGAAAGGTTAATTATGATAATATAATAGATGGGCTTATTTTAGCTATTCCAGTAGGTATTATAGGAGCAAGACTTTACTATGTACTTTTTAATCTACCTTATTATTTAGATAATCCATCTGAAATAATAAATATAAGAAATGGTGGACTTGCTATACATGGAGGTATTATTTTTGGTGTATTATCAGCTTATATATTCTGCAGGATTAAAAAATATGATTTTTTATCTTTACTTGATGTAGCAGCACCTTCTATAATACTAGCTCAAGCACTTGGTAGATGGGGTAACTTTTTTAATATGGAGGCTCACGGAGGGCCTGTAAGCGAAGGTTTTATATCTCACTTTCCAGAGTTTATACAAAAAGGAATGTTTATAGAGGGTACATATTATCATCCTACATTTTTATATGAATCTGTCTGGAATATAATTGTATTTTGCATTTTAATGTATATGATTCATAAAGTAAAAACTAAAGGAGTTATATTCTTTACCTACTTTGGTTTATACTCTATAGGAAGATTTTTTATAGAGGGCCTTAGAACAGATTCTTTAATGTTTTTAGGACTTAGAACTGCCCAATTTGTAAGTCTTTTAGGGATTATAATTTGGTTGTCATACTTAATATATATTTACAAAAAGAAAAACAGGTAGAAATACCTGTTTTTTTATAGTAACTTTCCATTTAATAACACTTTTTTCTCAAGCTTAATTTTAAATTCTCTTTCATATATTCTAATAGCAGCTTTTTCCTTTGGTGTTACAAGTGATATAGTACACCCTTTATTTTCTCCTCTTGCAGTTCTTCCTGCTCTATGTAAATATTCATTAGCATTAGTTGGAAAATCTAAATTTATAACATGGTCTATACCTTCTATATCAAGTCCTCTTGCTGATATATCAGACGAAACTAATACTTTAACCTTTCCATTTCTAAAGCTTTCTATAGCATTTTGTCTTTGTTCTTTAGTAGCTTTTTTATGTATGCTTAAAGCCTTTATGTTGTGAAAATTTAATTTTTCAGTAACTAAATCTATATCATATGCTTTATTTAAAAATACTAATGCTTTTTCTGTTTCAGTAGCTGATATTAACTTTCTAAGTGTTT
This sequence comes from Bacillota bacterium, assembly GCA_023389275.1. GTDB lineage: Bacteria > Bacillota > Clostridia > Clostridiales > Caloramatoraceae > Clostridium_AB. Next base: position 6,627 of record JAEWEN010000097.1, on the reverse strand, counting down.
CTACTTTATCTCTAGGATCTACTTCTAAATACATATGCTCAATATTAGGGTTTATAGCTACTTTACTTTCTCCTTTAATTAAAGATCCATCACCTACTATATCTTTACATGTTGAAAGCAGCTTATCTGTAATAGTAGCTGAAAATACGTGAACTTTAGTATCTCTTAAAGTAGTTTTTATTATAGCTTTAACTACTGGTGAATTTGTATTATATAAAAGATTATCTGCCTCATCAACTACTATATGCTTTACTGTATGCATTTTAATTTTTTTCTTTTGTATAAGATCTAAAAGTCTTCCTGGTGTTGCAACAATAATATGAGGCTTTACTTCTTTTATTTTTTTAATTTGTTTTTCTATATTTACATCTCCTATTATAGGAAGAGATGTTACAGGAATTTCTGAGTTTTTATTTAAGTGTTTTGCTACATTTTCTATTTGAATAACAAGTTCATGTGTTGGAGCTAAAACTACAACTTGAGTTTCTTTTTTTGATGTATCTAATAACTGAAATAAAGGGGCTAAAAACGCTAATGTTTTACCACTTCCAGTATGACTTTCTGCTATAACTTTTTCTCCTTCTAATATTTTAGGAATAGATAGACATTGTATTTGTGTTGGAACCTTTATGTTTTGTTTTTCTAAAGCACAGTTTATTTCATTTTTTAATCCTAATTCTATAAATGATTTCATTTTCTTCTCCCTTAAACTTTAATTTTACTAAAAATAGATATAAAAAAAGGAAGCTTTATCAGCTTCCTTTTAATGGTCGGGGTGACAGGGATCGAACCTGCGACCTCATGGTCCCAAACCACGCGCGCTCCCATCTGCGCCACACCCCGTGGCTACAATAGTTATTATATACCCCTTTTTTATATAAGTCAACACTTTTTATAAAAATTTTTATAAAAAAATAAGAAGCATAAGCTTCTTATTTAATATCTCTTTTTACTCTATTTATCTTAGCTTTTGCTTGAGGTCTTCTTTTAAAAAGTGACAAAAATTTTGCATATAACTCAAACCACTTTCTATACTTTATAAATTTTCTTCTTTGGGTTAAATCTATTATTTTCGCTTTTTTATCCAAAATAGACCCTCCTTTTATTCTTCTTGTTTTACAAACTTATCTCCTAGAATATCTAAAACATAATTTTCTGTTTTATTGTCTTTTATATTCTTTACTTGTAAAATCATTGAATCATCATTATTAAAATAAGCATTAATAACATTATATTCAGAAGAGTTAAATTTTTCCCATATTTTAGGTGCTAAAATATTTTTTGAGTTAATTGAATATATATAAAAGCCAATTTTTCCATTTGAGTTTGTTTGAACATATGTTGTATTACCACTTGGTGAAACTCCTATAAACTCTACTAAAGTATTTTCTAAATAATCTACCCCTTCTACCTCAGTGGCTTTTCCTTCTACACTTTTTTGAATACTCTCTGAAGGTGTACCTTGAGAAGTTTTAATTTCATCTTTAAATGTTGTTAAAATCATTTCAGATCTAAATAAAAGTGTATTTCCATTGTGTTCTGTGGTTAAAAGAAGCTGACTACCATCTTTTGATATTGCTACTGGTCCAAAGTTTTTTGTGTTTACAAATGCTTTTTCTTCATTTAAAGAATTATTTTTAACATTTACATAGGAAGGTATTGCTCCAACTTTAAGTATTGCTTTTTCATTTGTTACATCTCCTGTGTTTAAAAGAAATACCTCTTCACCTTTTGACATTCCTTTAAAAAATATTGTAGAGTCTTTATTTTCTATTTTCTTTATTTTTAATTCATTTTCTACCATACCAACAGTATAGCGTACATTATCAATAGAATAATAAGGCTTTCCTGGCTCAACTAAAGTAAATGCAACATTTACTAGCATGTTATCTACTACTCTTGAAACACTTGTCATCTTATAACCTATAAGCTTTAAATTATTATTTGTTTTTATAAACTTTTTACCTTCTTCTTTTTTAACTAACTTTTCTGCTTCTTCATCTCTTCCTTGCATTGTGAGCTCTAAATACGTTTTCATTAAATTTTCCGTATTTTTATAATCTTCTGCCTTTTTTTCCTGCTTTTCTTTAGTGCCCTCTGGAATACTTTTATTACAAGAAATTAATGATATAGATGCAAAAACTATTAAAAAAACTATTAAAATTTTTTTCAATTTATTCACCTTCCATTTAGTTGATTAACTATAGTTTGGTAAATAAATAGGATTTTAATACATTATATCCATAAAAGCTTCATTTTTTAGTTATAACTTGAATACTAATTATACTGAGTAGTAACTAGGAGGTTTTTTTTTGAGTGATGTATTAAAAATTAGTGCTGTTTTTATTGGTACTATTATTGGTGCTGGTCTTGCATCTGGACAAGAGATTCTTCAGTTTTTTTCTCTTTACGGAAAAACTAGTTTTATAGGAATTGCTATATGCTGTATACTATACGTACTTTTCTCTTGTATAATAGTTTATCTTTGTTACAAACATAAATTTAAATCCTATAATGATATGGTTATTTTTGTCTTAGGCAAAAAATTTGGAAGAATAACTGATATATTTCTAACATTTTTCATATTTGCTGGAAATACTATTATGATTTCTGGTGGTGGTGCTATGTTAAATGAATTTTTAGGTGTTAACAAAGCACTTGGTATATTTTTAATGGCAATTTTAAGCTTTCTTGTAACGTCTTTTTCTACTAAAGGTTTAGTTGTAACAAATGTTATAGTTGTTCCATTGTCTACATTAATGATACTATTAGTAGGTATATTTACGCTAAAGCAAAATCCTGACTCTCTTAATCTTATTATAACCTCTACTCTTCCCCAAAGCAAAGATAGTTTTCTGATTTCTGCAATATTGTATGCATCTTTTAATCTTATTTTAGCTACTGGGGTAATATGTCCTATGACTTCTGAAATAAAAAGCATGAAAAAATTTATTTTAGGATGTATTCTTGGAGGGGTTATACTTACTGTACTTGCTGTGTCAGTTAACTTTTCAATACTTACATACTATCCTGGAAGTTTCTATAGTGAAATTCCAACTTTGCATATAAGTAAAAACTTTGGTGCAGTATTTATGATAATCTTAATAGGAATGATTTGGCTTGAAATGTTTTCAACTGAAATATCCAATTTATATAGTTTAGGAAAAAGAATGGAACACTCTTTTAATATGTCATATACAACTTGTGTACTAATTATTATACTTATTTCTATTCCTGTTTCTTTTTTAGGGTTTTCAAATCTTATTAGAATACTTTATCCGCCTTTTGGTGCAGTTAGTTTTATATTTATAGTAGGATGCCTTATAAAAACCTTAAAAGGTGATAAAAAAGTTACAAATTAGTAAAAATTAAGTGATATATTAAATTATACCTAATTTATAGATGAATATATGAGAAAAATATTATAAAATACTAATGTAACTATACTTTGAGGTGATAAATTTGAAAAAATACATAAAATATATAATAGGTGCTTTGTTAATTGTTTTTATAGCATTTTTAGGATATAAGTTTCTACTAAGCTCTAAAAATTTAAATCAAGCTATTATACTAGACAAAAAAGAAAAGTCCCAATATACAGAGCTTACTGTTTTTAGTCTTGGTGAAACAAAAACATTAACAGTTCCAAAATCTATAGAAATTCCTGTGGCACCTGCTTACAATATAGAAGTTAAAAACAAAAAAGTTTCTTCTATAAAGCCTTCTGAATATTACTCAGGAGAAATTAAATCTATAAAGGATAATGAAATACGTTTAGAAAATAAAGTTATTAAAACAACAGATTCTACTAAGTATTATAAAATTGAAGGCACTGAAATAAAAGAGATTTCAGATAAAAGCCTTATAGTAGGATACAAAGGATATAGATTTATTATGGACTCTAAAGGTAGGGTTAAATATGTACTTGTAAGTATTCCTAAAGTAAATAGAATTAATGTTTTAATATCTAATTACGACTATACAACTACTGATCATAATAAAATAACATTTAAATTTAATGATACTGCTGAAATTAAAGGAAAAGATATAAACTATAAATTTGAAGCAAATGATACCCTTACAGTTACTAAAGAAGGAAACTCTATGACTTTTACAACAGGAAAGGTTGTAGAAAAAAAACCTTCTAAAAACTCTTCAACTACAAATTCAGCAGATGAAAATACTGTGCAAGATTCTACAAGTCAAGCTACTACAGGAGCTTTAATAGGCAAAACCTCTAATAGTGTAAGTATTATACAAGGAGATACTAGTAAAGTATCAATTACATCTAACACTAGAGATAATGGTATTATACCTGAATACTATGGTAGCTTTAACTTAACAGTTTCAGACAAGGGAATTAAGCTTATAAATGAGGTTTATATTGATAACTATCTTTCAAGTGTTGTTCCATCTGAAATGAATAACCTAGGTGGAATCGAAGGATATAAGGTTCAAGCAATTGTATCTAGAACAAATGCTATTTATGATATTTTATCTAAAAAGTACTCTGATATTGGAGTTCATGTACTAGACTCTAATGCTTCACAGCTTTATGGATATGAAAATAGTAATGATTTAGTAGAAAGTGCTATAAAAGAAACCTCTGGAGATATAATATCAAAAGATGGTGAAATTATAGATGCTAAGTTTTACTCAACATCACCTGGATTTGGCGCTTCATATAGCGATGTTTTCCCTAACACAAATCCTAAAAAGGAATATTTAATTTCAAAATCCTTTGATTATAGTGGTGAAAATATGGCTAAAAAAAGCGAAAACGCTTTAAGTCAATACTTAAAAGACTGGACAATAAAATCATATGATTCTAATTCACAATATTTTAGATGGAAGTATTCTATAGATTACTCTAATATTAGTAAAATAATAAATACTAATATATATAATCTTTATTTAAAAAATCCTGAAAACTTTAAAGTTAAATGGCATCTTTTTATATACAAAGAAGCTAAAATCTCAAAAGAAGGTATTGGTAAAATAAAAGATGTTTATGTATCAAATAGAAACTCATCAGGGGGAGTTTCTGAAATAACTATAGAAGCTGATAAAACTTATAAAGTAACAGGGGAAAATATTTTAAGAAAACTTTTAATTCCAACTAAAGACTTTGAGTTAGTAACTATGTATGGAAAACCTGTAACAGGACTTAGTGAACTTCCATCTGACTACTTTACAATAGAGAAAAACGTTTCAGGTGATAAGTTTAAATCTATAACTATTTACGGTGGTGGAGAAGGTCATGGAGTTGGTCTTAGTCAAAATGGTGCTATAGGTCTTTCAAGACAAGGTAAAAACTATAAAGAAATAATAGGTTTTTACTATCCAGAATGCGAAATATTAAATCTTGATAAAAACTTTAGACTAGAAGTTGAAAATAGAAAATTATAAAAGCTGCTAAATTTAGCAGCTTTTTTTATACCAATTTAAAAGTTTATTTATATCTAAATCATCTATTCCCTTTATTTCAACTATATCATACATAAATATATCTTGAATATAAATTTTAACTTTACTAAAACTTTTTTTCCTTGAAAAATAGTTACTTACTTTTCCTACAGATTGAATCCTATTTTTAGGAATAATATAGGTAGAAAGTGCAATTTTTCTTTTTCTAAGATATAAAGTTTTTTCACTATAGTCTAACCCATTATCCTTATACTGAAAATAGGAAAATATAAATGTAATTAAAGGAAGAATAAAAGAAAAATAGCCATAATCAACAAATATAGTTACTATAATACAAACTGTTAAAATAATTAATTCATAAAATCCTAAATAAGAAAACCTAGAATTTTTAGAAACACTTTTAAAATTATTATTTAATTTAAACTCAGGTAAAACTTCTTGTAAAAGTATATATAGCTTTTTCTTTTTTATTAAAGGACAAAGTATTGCTTTTTCTCCTGATTCATTTCCATACCCTATACTAGATATTTTAACTTCACAAAACCCAAAAGGTTTTCTCAAAAGTCCTTCTTTAATATTAATACTAAGTATTTTATTAATAGGTATAGTAACTTCTTTTTTATTTAAAAGTCCATAACTTATTTTTAAGCTTTTTTCCTTTCTTATTAAAGAAAAATTATAATATTTAACTATCATAGCTATAAAAGATAAAATAAATGCTATAATAACTAAAAATAAAATAATAACTAATATTTTATATAAAATACTTTCTCCAGTATATTGATTTAAAACCCCTTCTACTTCCTGAACAGCTGTAGTTGTATATTTATCTGGAACTAAATCCTGAAGAAAAACTATTGCAGAAAATATAATAGAAAATCCTATTGTAAACTGTGTAGATGTTATAGATGCTATAAAAATATCTTTTAACCCTATATTATAATTAGACTCTTCTTTTTCTATACTTACTTTATCACTATAGTCTTTTCTTATTAAAATAGAATTTTTCATTTGTAGAGCTTCTTTTTTTAAAACTATAACTTCAAACTCTTTTTCAAGTGCATCTCCACCTGATGTTTCTATTTGTATTTTACACACTTTAAATAACCTTTGAAAAGCACTTTCTGATATATCTACAGTTTGTACCTTTTCAAATGGAATAGATATATCCTTTACAATAAAAACACCTTTTTTAGCATA
>JAEWEN010000075.1 GCA_023389275.1 Bacillota bacterium | reverse complement strand
TCTCTCAAAAATCTAAATATCCTAAGTTTCATTAGAAATCAATCGCCCTTCCACCTCTAGATGCAATTATATCTGAACTTTCTTCTGTAAAATTATCATATTCTTCTCTATCACTTCTAGGAGTTGCAGCTACTGCTCTAGTAGATGCCCAAGTACGTATTCCTCTTATTTGTTCTGCTTGTGTAACTGATAGTGGAACAGTGCTATGTATTGCTTTTACTAAATCATCACAAGTTAATCCTCTTCCTTCATAAAATGCTTCAAATAATCCACTAACTACAATGTGCTCTATTTCAGCTCCTACAAATCCTTCTGTTAACTGTGCTAATCTATCTAATAATTCTTCATTTATAGTTATTGATGATTTTACCTTTTCGTCTTTTAGTCTTTTATTTAAATGTAAATTAAATATGTCTACTCTTTCTCTTTTTGTAGGTAAGTCTACAAAGAATATTTCATCAAAACGCCCTTTTCTAAGTAGCTCTGATGGTAAGTTGTGTATATTATTTGCAGTTGCTACTACAAATACAGGCTTATTTTTTTCTTGCATCCATGTTAAAAAAGTACCTAATATACGTGTTGAAGTACCACTATCTCCATTACTATTATTTCCAAATCCTTTTTCTATTTCGTCTATCCATAATATAGATGGTGATACTGCTTCAGCTGTTTTTATAGCTTTACGCATATTTTCTTCACTACTTCCTACTAATCCACTATAGATTTTTCCCATATCTAGTCTTAGTAATGGTAGCTGCCACATAGCACTTATCGCTTTTGCTATTAAACTTTTTCCACAACCAGGAACCCCTGTAATAAGTACTCCCTTAGGATTAGGAAGACAATATGTAGATGCAGATTGTAACCAAGAGTTATTCCTTTTTATTATCCATCTTTTTAAATTCTCTAAACCTCCTACATCATCCATTTTTAAATCATGCTTTATAAACTCTAGTATTTCTGATTTTTTTATTATTTGTCTTTTTTCCTCTAATACTAATTCAATATCTCTTTTATCTATACTGCTATTAGTAACCATAGCCCTTGCAAAGGCATTTTCCGCTTCTTGATATGTAAGCCCTAAAGATGCTTTTGCTAGCATTTCTCTTTCTTCTAATGTAAGGTCTACTGTTAATTTCCCACTTTGTGTATTTACTTCTATCATTTCTATTAACAGCTCTTCTAGTTCCTTTGCACCTGGAAGTTCAAACTCCATTACCGTTACATCTTTTTGCAAATCATTTGGTAAAACTAATCTAGGTGATATAAATATAATATTTTTAGGTTTTATTGATTGTTTTAATATATATACTAAATCTCTAAGCTTTCTTACTATTTCTAAATCACAAGGCCTGTTTCCGTCTCCTAAAAATACATGAAAATCCTTTAATACAAAAATTGAAGCTTCATCATATTTTTCTATAAATTCTAATGCTTTCATAGGATTTTTAGTATCTTTTGATATTTGGCACCCATCTTTTACTATTCCATTTGTAAGAGACCAAGATAATACATTTCTTTTTGTTTTTATTAAATTTTCATCTTGTGCTACTATACTTATAGTATCTAATACTCTATCTTCTTCCCATGATGAAATATATATATATGGAAATCTTGCTCTTAACATATTTCCTAAATCCTGCTTAAATTCCATGAACTACTTTCCCCTTTATAAATCTATTACTCTACCTTTTTCTTTTTTATCTTCTTTTACACTTACTTCTCCTACTATAACTAAAGGACGAATTTTTTCTATTATATGTGGTTTTAATCCTATACTTATTCCAAACTCTTCTACAGAACTAAAACTTCCTATAGCTTCTCTTTGTTGTATTGCTTTTTTAGCAATAATCGAGTTTATAAATGGTAGCTTTTCCAGCTCCTCTTCACTACAGCAATTTATATCTACTAACTTATCCTCTTCTTTACCTAGGTCTAAACTTACATTTTCAGTTTCTTTTAACTCCTCCTCTATTTTAATTTTTACCACTTCTTTTTCAACTGTACTAACTTTTTCAACAGTTTCTAAACTGCTAAATTTATTTAGTTTATTAGACTTCATTTCTAATCTTCTTTTAACGTACTTGTTTTTTATTAAGAAAATATGAATGATTCCTCCTATCCATGCTAGTGCCGATAAACTTGGAAAATAATCTACAAGTATAATTGGTAAAAAGTAAATGTATGCAAAATATACAAGTTTTCTATCCTTTGATGAAAATCCTGCATAAGCAAAAGGTATAAAAACTAGTCCTGGAATAAGTGCTATATACATCCACCAAGTTAATCTAAGCTTGTTTACCTTTACTTCTTTAGTAGTCATTATTTTTCACCTCTTCTAAAGCACTTTCATGAATAACTGTAGTATTATAAAATTCTTCTGTGTACTCAGAATCAACTGTCTCAGCATCAAGTAACTCTTCTAGAATATTTATATACTTACAACATTCATTTCCCTTAAAACCCTCTACTTTTGCTTCAATTTTTCCATCTGGACATATTTTTACTATTAAACTTTTACTCATACTCCCCCTCCTATACTGTAAAGTTAAGTACTATAGAATTATCCTCTTCAATAGCTTCACTTTCTAGTGTATAACCTCTTTCCTCAGCTTTTTGCTTCAGCGTATTATATACTTCTGATTGAAGCACTGATGTATATTGATTATATATATCTGAGGATATACTTTGAACTTGCTCCCTTGAATAGTTAGAATTAAATAATATATCAATTTTATTATTATTTGTTATAAATTCTATATCACCATTAGACTCTTTTATTATATATTTATTGTTTACTTGCTGTAGATTATAATCTAATTCAGAAACAGATCTTAACAGTAAGTCCATTCTTTTTATAGGTGTTTGTACCTGATAACATTTATTACTTTCACTATTATTTTCTGTAATATTATTTACATCTTCATATTTTATTGTTTCATTTTCTGACAAATCTGACAGTGCTCCACCTATTGCTAAAGCCAATGGTACTAATACTAGTGATACACTCATTTTACTTCTACCTCACTTTATTAATATATTCAATATTTATTTTAACATATTTCTTAATTCTTTCTTTAATTTTACTTATATTTTAGTAAAACAATACGATAAATATAAAATAACCTTTTTTTGTATAATGATTATGTAAATATCTCTATATAATACATTTTAATAATTATTAACATGCTAAATACCATAATAAAATAGATGTTAAAATAAAAAAGAGACTATAATAAGTCCCTTTTTTCCAACTAAATATATTTCTCTCTTTAACTTCTATCCTAAATCGCGCTTTACAAGCATACAATGTTTTATAATTATTTTAGAAGCTTCTCCTAAGTGTTCAGCCATTTCCTTGGATACCTTCTGTTAAATTCAATCTAAAATGCACATTCTATAACATCAATATTTCTATATTCTAAAGCTATTGGTACAAATCTAACTCTACCACCTTCACAAGCTATTCTAAATCCTCTAATGCTTCTATTATCTGCCCTATCTACTATCATATGAAAATTAGAAGGATTAAACCCTCTTCTCATACTTATTCTAACTATTGCCATCCTCCTACAATTATTTATAGTAAATTGTCCACCACCTGGCGATATCTTAGGAGCAGGAGATTGCCCACCACCTGGTGGACCTGATGGACTACCACCTGGAAACATAAAACGAGAATAATCATCTTCTATTGAATTGCTATAAATGTCTTCATTGCCACTTCCATAATCTTCAAAGGACATATAAGCTGGAAATAAGTTGTCATCTTCTAGATATACATCTAGAACATCCTCATTAGGTGATTGATTTTGCAAATCTCTAAAATAAGCCTCCCAGCTTTCCTCTGATTGATTTCTTTTCATTATATTTCTCCTTTTTAAGACATAATATTATTCTATATATAATATTCAAATATTTAAGAATCGTTCTTGTTCATGAAGTAAAATTATTGAACTTATTATAAAAAGGTGTTATTCTATCAATACTAAACTTAATAAAATTTTTTACTACATAAAACTAAGTGGGAAATTCAAATTAGTAAGTTAATATATTAAAGAGCTTATTTTTATAGGCTCTTTTTCACTTATGAGAAGAGGTATAATTATGATAAAAGTTAATAACTTGTCCTATTCATTTCCACAAAAGGATCTATATAAAAATATTTCATTTACATTAGAGGAAGGTCAACACTGTGCCTTTATAGGAACAAATGGCAGCGGAAAAAGTACACTAATAGATATACTAATGGATCCTGAAAAATATATGTTCGATGGTAAGATAGAAATAGACCCTAATTGTACAATTGGGTATGTAAGTCAATTTGAAGAGTTAAGCAAAACAAAAGATGTTACAGTATTCGAATATATAGGAGCAACTCTTTAGTTGTTAAAAATATAAACAAGTATATATAAACATGTACAAATATATTTTTAATAAAAAGCTCCCTACATTCGTAAAGAGTGTAGAGTGGTAAGCAATTACCCAAAACTCCTTTAATTGCTGGAAGTTCCTAAAGCCTATTTAACCACAACATAACCATGAAACAAAGGTAAGTGTGAAGGTGACGAAAGTAGAAAAAATAAATAGGATGGCATAAGGTTAAATCCTAAGTGCTAATATAATGGATAATCAGCAGCCAAGCTTCGAATAGAAGAAGGTTCAACGACTAGAGAGAAATCTCGTACACTTAAAGTTAAGTGGAAATGGGGAGCACCTTTTTAAAGGTGGTGATATAGTCTGTGCTTATGTGAAAGCATAAGAAGTTCATAGGAGAACTGGTTAAGTGTAGCGAACTTAATTGAACAATCTAAAAATAATACAATGTACACTTTAGATATCAACCGTATTTTAAAATTTTATATGATTAATTTTAATTTTGAATAATAACATATGTTCTAGAATATAATAAGCTTAAAGAAGTATTTAATTACAAATATAAATAAACCTTTTAAAGGAGTTTATATTTTATCACTAAAAGTGAGGGTTAAATAAAATCTTCTTATATAAAATTTTAAAATACGGTTGTGGGAGATAAATAAAATTAAAACTTTGTTTATGCACTGGCTCAACCAAGGCTTTAAGGTTACTTAAGTAACAAAAGTGCGAAGTATCTAAAAGTAAGTACACTTGTATATATTTTTGGAACCAGA
>JAEWEN010000069.1 GCA_023389275.1 Bacillota bacterium | reverse complement strand
TTACTATCCAGGTTTAGTATATAAAAATACTCTTTTAAAAATATCAAAGGTTAATTTTACTGATAGAAACTGTAATGAGAAACTTACACCAGAAAAACTATTTAGTGATATTAATAATTTAGTTAATAATTTAGATTCAGAATTTTTAAAGCTTCAAGATACCTATAAAGTTTTATGTGAAAATTACTCAACTACTATTAGTGCGAAAAAACATATAAAATGCTATTTAGATGTAATAGGATAGAAAAATATAAATAAAAAAGCCATACCTAAATTAAAGGATATGGCTTTTCTATTTAACTAAATATTACTTTTTGCATTTCCTCAAAATTTGAAACTTCATATGTAGGCTTTATTGTAGTTTCATTTTTCTTGTGATCCTTATTATACCAACATGTATCTATACCAAAGTTTATACCACCTTGTATATCAGATGTTAAGCTATCACCTATCATTAAAACTTTACTTTTGTCAGTAAAGTTTAGGTTATTTAGTGCATGTTCAAATATTTGTGGATTTGGTTTTGACACTAATATTTCTTCAGATATTACTACATCATCAAAATATTTCGCTATAGGAGATTTTCTTATTCTATTATTTTGAACAAATGTAAGACCATTTGTAACTATAGAAAGTTTATGGGTTTTACTCAATTTTTCAATAAGTTCTATACTACCTTCATATAAAAATGAACCTAATGATAGGTGCTTCATATATGCTTTTGCAAACTCTTCTGGGTCGAAATCTATTTTTAAAGCATTAGATAATCTTTTAAATCTTTCAATTTTTAACTTTTCTTGAGTAATAAGCCCTTGCTCAAATTCTTTCCATATAGCAGTATTTATTTCCTTATATATTTTTAAATGATAGTTTTCATCGTAATCTATACCAAACTCAATGTTAGTATTTTTAAAAGCTTCTCTTTCTGATTTTTTAAAATCAAATAGTGTTTCGTCTGCATCAAATAATATAACTTCATATCTCATGTTATCTTCCCCCTTGTATATAAAGAAAAGTACTTAAGGCATAAGCCTTAGTACTTAACTATTATAAATATCTTCATTTAAAGTTTTTTCTGATTTAGCTACTACAACAGCTGTAGCAGAGTCTCCAACAACATTTAATGATGTTACAAGCATTTCTACTGGTCTGTTAATAGCAAGTATTAATGAATAAGCAAGTATTGCTGCATCATTATTATAGCCCATTCCTGTAAGTACAGTAAATAAAATTATTGCACCTGCACCAGGAGCAGCTGGAGTACCGATTGATGCAATTAAAGCAAGTAGGGCAATTAAAGCAATTTTACCTATTGTTACATCATACCCTGCACTAGATGCTATAAATATAGCTGCAATAACCTGCATTATAGCTGTTCCATTCATATTAATTGTCATACCTAAAGGTAGAGTAAAAGATGCAATCTCCTCATTAACACCAAGTTCTTCAACAGTAGTTTTTGTATTTAAAGGAAGTGTTGCTGCAGATGATGACGTTGAAAAACCAAATAGAGCAACTTTGGCAATCTTTTTAACAAATTTAATAGGGTTTACTTTTGCTGCAATCATAATAAATATTGCATATCCAAACACTAGGAAAATTAAAAGTGCAACTATAACAATACCTACATAAGCTAAAGCAGGTTTTAAATGCTCGATTCCGTATATTGCAAATGTTCTAGTTATTAAAACAAATATTGCAATTGGACCAAACTTTGTAATAACAAATGATAAAAATACAGTAATTATTTTATTTACATCCTCTAAAATTTTCTTTAAAACTTGAATTTGACCGTTTAAGTGGTTTAAACAAAGTCCAGTAACAACTGCTAAGAAAACAATAGAAAGTACTCTTCCGTTTTCAGTAAATACTGAAGTAATATTATTTGGAATAGCTTGTACAATTACTAAAAGTGGATTGTTACCAGAGCTTCCTGAATTAGCATTAATATTATTAATAGAAACATTAAAAAGTCCAAACTTGTGAGCTGCTAAACCAAATATTCCAGCAATTATTAAAGAAAAAACAGAAGTTGCTAAAAATCCTAAAATTGTTTTATATGAAATTCTTCCAAGTTTTTTTGTATCACTAATATTGCACATTGCAAGTGCTATTGATGTAAATACCATTGGAACAATTACTAGTTGTAGTGCATTAATAAATAGTTGACCAGCTATATAAAAAATTCCAAAAGCATTTTTACCGTTTTCAGATGTTATATCTTGAAAAAGTATGTTGTTTATAGTTTTCCATAGTTCTTGATTACCATTTGATATAAGTGTTTCTCTAAGAAATATAAAGCCAATACCACATAAAAGTCCTATTGCTAAAGCTATTGCCATATTTATAGCTAAATTATGTGAGCCTTTACTTTGAGTGTTTTTCATTTGTGTCCTCCTAAATAATTGAATTTAGGATACCAAAAAAGCCCTTAATACCTATAAGCATTAAGGGCGCAAAAATACTAAATCAAGTATAATTCCTTAACAGTCTCTCTGGACCATCTTAAAGGCATCCTATCCAGAAATATTCTATATTACTATATTATACTTGTCAAGATTCGACAAAATAAAAGGGATAGGTTTTAACCTATCCTTTTTTATTTTATTGCAGATTCGCTTATTTCGTGTTTACGTACTATAAGTATTTCAACTCTTCTATTTTTAGCTCTTCCTTCTGGAGTAGAGTTATCATATTTAGGTTTGTATTCACTAAAAACCTCAAGAGAAAATTTCTTAGGCGTAATATTTGCTCTTTGTTCCATAAAGTTTTTAACATTTAGGGAACGATAATAACTTAAGTCCCAGTTAGAATTATATTTACTATTTTTAATAGGCACATTATCTGTATGTCCAGCAATTCTTATATCATTATCTAAACTACTTATCATACTTGATATTTGGGTAAGAATTGGTGAAAATTTTTCTTGTATTTGTGCATCTCCTGAATTAAAGAGTAAAGTATCTTGTATAGATATACGTAAGCCTTCAGCATCAATGTTTAAGTTTACTTTATCTCCATAGCCACCTTTTTCTGCTTCTTCTTCAAGGTTCTTTTTAATAGCAACCATAGTATCTTGTTCAACTACACCTTTTTGTTTTTCTGTTAGGTTAGGGTCTTTAGCAGGAACAGGCTTGTCTCCTTCATATTGCATAATACCTTTACCACCTGCAAAAACAGTACTAAAACTTTGGTTCATTTGTTGAATCTTTTCTTTGTCTGCTTCACTCATAGCAAACATAACTATGAAAAGTGCTAATAAAAGAGTAAGCATGTCTGCATAGGGAAGTAACCAAGCTTCGTCAACATGTTCTTCATGATGTTGCTTTTTCTTTTTCATAATTAAATCGCCTCGCTTTACTCACTATCTGAACTTTGTTCAAGTCTTGCTCTTTCAGAAGGAGTTAGCATTGCAGATAGTTTTAACTCAACTGATTTTGGGTTAATACCTTCTTGTATAGCTAGGGCACCTTCAAGTATTAATTGCATATTAAGAATTTCTACTTGAGATTTTCTTTTAAGTCTTGATGCAAAAGGGTGACAAACTACATAACCTATAAAAATACCATAAAGAGTTGCAACAAAGGCGGCTGCAATCATATGGGCTAGTTTATCAGTATCACTAAGATTTCCAAGTGCACCTATAAGACCGATAACCGCTCCTAGAACCCCAAGAGTTGGTGCTGCACTACCAGCAGTTGTAAATATATTTGCTCCAGAGCGATGTCTATCCTCTGTAAATGCAATTTCATCATTTAAAACTTCTCTTACATATTGAGGATCAGATCCATCCATTATCATTTGAAGAGCAGTTTTCATAAATCTGTTTTCCATATTTTCAGTTGCACTTTCAAGACTAAGAAGACCTTCTCTTCTTGTTACCTTTGATATTTCGACTAACTCTTTTATTAGAGAAACAGGATCATCAACTGCTTTATCCTTAAAAAGAATTCCTAAAAGCTTAGGGATGTTAAGAAACTCATTTTTGGGAAAGGAGTTCATAACAGCAGCTACTGTTCCAACACAAATTATAATTGCAGCAGCTGGGTTAAGTAGTGTTGCTACATTTGCTCCTTTTACTATCATACCTACAATAACTGATGCAAGTCCTGTAATTAGCCCTATAATTAAAAATATATCCAAATTTCCCCCTCCTTTAAAATTTAACTTTATAAAGTAATGTTTTTTATGAAGATTCCGACTATAAAAATTTCACCTTCTATATACTGTATCGTTCAAACACATCATAACATTTATTGTCTATTTTAGAATAAAATTTAAGTTAAAAAATGTTAAAATAAACAATTTTATGTATAAGGAAGTTTATTATATTAAAAAATTTATTAATAATATATGGCAGGGAAATAGGATATATTACATAGATAAGGTTTAACTGTGATTATTACTCTTTTTATTTTTGTTAGATTTTATCTCCTCATCAAGAAAATAAGATATAACTGTTCTTATTATAACTAGTGCAGCTAGTCTTAAAATATCATTAAAAGTTGGATGTAAAATAGATTCAATTATATCTGCACCTATTAAGATCTCAAGACCTAATAGTATATAAGCTCCTAAATAGTTTTTGTTTAATGAGATTTTTTGAACTATTTCTTTTCTTTCTTTATTAGATATTTCTATTTTTATAAAGTTTATAACACATAAGAGAACTCCCCAAACTATAACAATAATAGCTATTCCTTCAAGCGATATTATTAGAATTTCTAAAATGTTTTTTATTATAAAAATCCCTCCTTATAAAGTTCTTTTTATATTGTTTCCATAATGTAAGGAAAAAAGACAAAATTAAATTGTTTAAAGTTTTAAATAATAATATAATCTATTTAATCACATACAATTATTTAAGAAGAAGTTTAATAGTGTATAGATTTATTTATAAAGTAGGGGAAAGACTTTAGATTATAGTTGTTTATGGAAAAACTTATGGGAGATTGATATTTATGAACAATGATTTATTAGAAGAATTTGATAATTTTTATCGGCTAAATGAAGTAGAAGCAGAAAAGTACTTTAACTTGCTTTATAGTAAGATTAATGAAAAAAGCTATGTAAAAACTTTAAAAGATGATATTAATAGTTGGAAAAAAAGTCATACTCCAAGTTATGTTGCCTTTTTATCTAAAATTAAAAGTAAAAAACCTAGTACTAAAAACTACAAAAGTTATATTCAATGGCTTGATTATACTGGGGAGTTAGATAACTATTTAGATAGAAGTATTTCTTATATTTTTATAAGGGATTTGGGAAAAGGGTTAAATGACAATTATACAGTTGAAAGAATTAATAATGTAGTGAAAAAGTTAAAAAATCATTTAACTAATTTTGATAGTAAAGATGAGAATATAGATATATCAAAGCTTTACAGAAAGGCTCAGGAAGAAGGTATAGAAGAAACTGTTATTTGGCTTATAGATAAGCTAAATAATGTATTTTCAAATATACCAAGTGAAATTGATGGGGAAAATGCTAAAAGAAAGCTTATTAAAATTATAGCTGGAGTTCTTATGCATGAAATTGAAGAAAAGGTAGATAATGAGTCAAAGGAAAATCGTGCAAAAAGATTTAGTGAGGCTATTAGACTAGGGTATTACTATGGACTAACATATCCTTTTATAGATGATATTTTAGATTCAAATATTTTATCATATAGTGAAAAAAGAGACTATTCCAACTTAATAAGAACAACACTTATTACAGGGATTGTTCCTGAAATAGATAAGTGGAATGGAGAAAACGAAGACCTTATAAAATATATTCGTTTAGAGCTTAAAGAAGGATTTGAATATATTAAGAAAAGTCAAAGAAAAGAAACATCAGATTTATTTTTTAAAAAGTCATATGTATTTTTCAACTCTCAAGAAGTAGACAGGATTAAAAATCTTTCTAATGAAAAATATACAAATAAAGAAATATATGTACCTATTATATTAAAATCGGCATTTTCAAGACTTATAACAAAACTAGTTATTAATTCATCAGATAATGATAAATTTAATGAAAGAACATTTCTTTACGGAATATATAATCAATTAGCAGATGATTTTACTGATATGTTTGATGATATGAAAAATGGTTCTGTAACTCCTTATACTTACTATACAAAGCATTATAGTAAAAGGAAGGATCTTATAAATCCTTTTGAGCTTTACTGGACTGTTATTTATAACCTAATACACAATGTATATGATTCAAATGAGAAAACATGTGAGGTTATTTTATGCCGTGCAATAAATGGATTAAAAAGATTTAAAGAAAAACACGGAGAAGAAAAATATAATGAAACTATGAAAATATTTTCTTTAAAAGATAGTGAGCTTAATAGTTTAATTCAAAGCATGGTTGATAAAGCTGATAATATAGACTTTTTTGATAAGCTTATTCGTGATCATATTATTAGTATTTTAAAAAATGAAAGTAAAGAGAAAGATGAGTTTTTAGAAACTATTGAAAATATAAAAGAAAAAATAAATAAAAGTTTAAATATTAACTATGAAAATAATTTTTCTTTTAAAGATGATATAGTAATTAATGCTGCAAATTATAGTTTAGGTGTAGGAGGAAAAAGACTAAGACCTATAATTACCTGGTTTATGGGGGTTAGGGAATATGGATTTAATGAAGAGGATGTATTTCCACTTTTAAAGTCACTAGAGTATATGCATACAGCTTCTTTAGTGTTTGATGACTTGCCAGCACAGGATAATGCAGATATAAGAAGAGGGTATGAAACTCTTCATAAAAAATATAATGTTGCAACAGCAGAACTTACTGGACTTTTTTTAACTCAAAAAGCAATTTTTGAGCAAACCTTTATTAAAAGCTTTGACTTAAAGTGTTTACTTGAAGTAATTAGATACTCTTCAGAGATAACATGTGATATGTGTAAGGGACAAGTACTAGATTTAGAGTCAAAAGGAAAAAGTTTAACACTAGAGCAGTTAAATAAATTATGTTTTTATAAAACAGGGAAAGCATTTGAAGCATCTTTAATAACTCCTAGTATTCTTGCAAAAATAGATGAAAAGGAAATAAAGGCATTAAAAAAATATTCTTATCATGCAGGAATAGCATTTCAAATAAAAGATGATTTACTTGATGTTGAAGGAAATAGTAGTTTAATAGGAAAGTCTTTAGGAAAAGATTTTGAAAATAATAGCTCTACCTTTGTATCTATTTTAGGTAAGGAAGGGGCTAAAAAGCAAATGTGGGAGCATTACTGCCTTGCTATAGAAAGTCTTCAAAATGTTTCAAAGGGTAAAGTGTTTTTAAAACACTTACTAAACTATATTATAAATAGAGATCATTAAATTAAAAGTGGTAGAAAATGATTCTACCACTTTGTTTTAAAGGCTAATTTTCTATTTCTACCATATTTTTTATTTTCATCATATGCTCATCTGTTTTAGAAATAACTTTTGCACATTCATAAAGTTCATTTCCAATTTGATCAAAATTTTTAATATCTTTTTTATATTTTAAGCTATGTTCAAGGCTTGCCCAAAAGTCCATAGCTATTGTTCTAATTTGAATTTCAACTCTCATTTTTTGTTTATGGTCTGAAAAAAACACTGGAATTTCAACAATCATGTGGTAACTACGATATCCATTAGGTTTTGGATTTTTTATAAAGTCTTTTACATTTATTAGTGTTATATCATCTTGCTTTATAAGCATATCTGCAACACTATAAATATCATCAATAAAAGGACATATAACCCTTATTCCAGCAACATCATTTAGATTATCAGAAATTGCATCAACACATACTTCTTTTCCATCTCTACGTAATTTATCAGCTATACTAAGTGGTGTTTTTATCCTTGATTTAATAGATTGAATAGGATTTCTTTCACCTTTAAGTGAAAGTTCATCGTTAAGTATTTCAAGTTTAGTTGTAACCTCTCTAATAGCAGAGTGATACATCATCATTAGTTCTCTAAATTGATTGATTTGGTCTAAAAAAACATCAGGGCTTTCCCCTATTAAGTCTTTTAATAAGTTGCGATCATTGTTATTCATAATTTTTATCTCCATATGTAGATTTTATATTTTGATTTTAAGAACATAATTTAATTTTAATATAATATAATAACAATATCAATTTTCTTACAAAAAATTAATTAAAAGAAAGTTCTGAATAGTTTTACAAATTAGTTTTTACATGATATAATCATTATGGAATAAATAGGATTAAACTTTTATAATAAGGAAGTGATAGACATATTTATTAGGACATTTTTACAAAGAGTTTTAGCAGAAACATACACAGAAAATAGAGATAGTTTAATAAAAATAAATTATATAATAACTGCATTTTTATATTGCTTTTCAGCTATTATATTAATATTTCTTCCAAAGAATATGCCTATGCAGTGGTCTTTTGATGGAAGTGTAAATTATACTCTTCCAAGTATAATTGGAGTTTGGGTAATACCAACAATAGTTCTTTTTACAAATTTTATACTTGTGAGACAAAAAAGAGTTAGCATAATAAATACAACAGTACTTATAGTTGTATCTTTAATATATATATTTACTTATATTAGAATTATATAAAAGGCTATGATTAACATAGCCTTTTATTATTTAAGTATTAACTCTTCTAAAAACTCATTATTTTCGTTTTCAATTATTATTTTTTCAGGTATTTCTTTCATAGGCCTAGACTTATATACTCCTTGATACAAAAAGCCTTCTGTAATATTACTACCAGCTATTATTTCAATAGGATTGCCTTTTTCATCTTTAAGTTTTAATCTGGAAAAATCAAAACAATTAAATGACCTAGAATATATAGTAGTAGCTATAGGAGAAAAACTAACTTTTTTAATAGTAAATACTATTTTTTTATTATCAAAATTATATGTATGTATTTTTTTATTAAAACTAAATGTTTTTGTAGATGTAGATATTTTTTCCTTAGAAGAATTAAACTCAAAATTCCAGTTTCCTTCTATAGCATTTATCTTGTTAAATTTAATTTTTATGTTAAAGTTTTTAGGTATGTTTTGTTTATATATATCATAGTCATCTATTGATCTTATAGTATAATCATCAATTATTTCATAGGTGCTTTTAGGCCCGCAAAGAAACCCTTTATTATTTAAACTTATAGTTTTTCCCATAGTATGAGGAAATGAGGGAGATTTTTTTATTTCACTTATTTTTTTATCTGTTTTTATAGTATAAATTAACTTAAAGCTAAAATCATCCATAGCTACTTCATTTATTGTAACTTCAAATCCTTTATCTTTTTGAGATTTGTTTATAACTTGAGTATAGTCTTTAAAATTCCCTCCATAACTTGTATTAAATTTTTCAAATAAAGAATTAAGCACAGGTATATTATCAGCAAAAGCAGTAAATGAAGAACTTAAAAATCCTATAGAAAATAAAGCTATAAAAGAGGCTATGAATACCGCAACACTTATTTTAAATATTTTTTTAGGTTTTTGGAGTTTTATTGAGTTTCTTAAATTATTTTTTAATCTTTTTTTAGTTATATCATCTATTTCAGCATTAGTTAAGTTAATATCTTCAACGTTAAAGTCTATATTATTAAAGTGTTTGTATATATCCTTCATTAATATTTTCCTCCTTTTTAGAAGACTCTAATTTTTGTTTAAGTAATTTTTTACCTCTATAAAGTCTTGTATCAACAACATTTCTTGATATGTTAAGCTTAAAGGCTATGTCATTAATACTTTCTTTAAGATAAAATCTCATTAAAAAGATTTTTTTATCTATATCATTCATTTCATTAATATACCTAAGCATTTCATCGCGAGATTCATTAGCAAGTATTATGTCCTCAGGAGTTAAGTCACAAGGAATATTACAGTTATCAATATTAACTAATTCATTATTTTTAGATAATTTTCTTTGATAGTCTATTGATTTATATTTAGATATTATACAAATCCAGTTAACAAATTTTTCAGGTTTTCCTGAAAACATATTTGCATTATCCCATATACTTAAAAATACATCATTTAAGCATTCTTCTATAATTCCTTTATCTTTATAAGAACCTAAAACATTAAATATAACTTTGTATAATAAGTTGCTATAATTATCAACTAAAAAATCTAGAGCTTTAATATTCTTTTTCTGAAGTTGCTTTGGTAAATTGGTTTCACTTATTTTCAAAACATTTATCTCCTTTCATTAGTGGTTTAGTAGCTACTATATATATAAACGAAAACATATTTGATTTTCTTACATAAATAGGAAAACCTCTTAGAAATTTTCTAAGAGGTTTTATTTTTTAAAACTATCTATTCTAGTTACACTGCTGTCAAGAGCTGAATCTCCATAGTTTTCTTCTAAATACTCAGCACCAAATTTATGCATCATTTCTAAAATAGGCATGATTTTTTTACCAAGTTCAGTTAATCCATATTCAACTTTTGGAGGAACAACAGGATAAACTGTTCTATATATTAGCTTATCTTCTTCTAGACTTCTTAAATGTTGAGTTATCATTTTTTGAGTAACATTAGGTAGTTTTCTTCTTATTTCAGAAAAACGTAGTTCTTTATAGCTTAAATACCATAAAATTAATATTTTCCATTTTCCTGAAAGAATTCTTTGAACTAGTGTCATAGGACATGTATTATATTTTAGGCAGTGTTCTTTCATATAACAATCTTCATGTTTTTTTATTTTAAATCCCTCCTAGGTATCTTTTTAGGTACTATGCATAAAAAAAGTGCCTAATTGTAAAAATATTCTTTAGTAGTATTATTATATTATATCTATTAATTAATTTTTAAGGAAGTGTTTATAATGAGTAAAGTGTTATATATAAAAGCAAATGCAAAGCCAGAAGGAGTATCAAGAACTTTTAAGGTTTCAGATAGTTTTGTTAAATCATATAAGGAAAGCCATCCAAATGATGAAGTTATAGTTTTAGATTTATATAATGAAAATATAGACTTTTTAAAGCCAGAAGACTTAGCTTTCCATGCTGTTGATCCAGGAGAAGGTAAAAACCACCCAGTTCTAAAATATGCATATCAATTTCTAGAAGCTGATAAAATTATAATTTCAGCACCATTTTGGAATTTAAGTTTTCCTGCAATACTTAAAGCATATATAGATTACATAACTGTAAGTGGAATTACATTTAAATATACAGCTGAAGGTCCTGTAGGATTATGTAATAATAAAAAAATAATTCACTTTGTTACAAGAGGTGGAGAGTACTCAAAAGAGCCACTATCAGCATTTGAATTAGGAGATAAATATTTAAGAACTATTTTTGGATTCCTTGGAATACATGATTTTACTACTTATGCACTGGAAAACTTAGATGTAAGTAGTACAAATGTAGATAAGGTTATAGAAGATGCAATAAACGATGTTAATGAAAAGGCGAAATTATTTTAATATATAATTTTTAAAAAGAGGTAGATGTTTTTCTACCTCTTTTTTAGTATTATGCTTTAAAACTTTATGATATAGTTGTTTTAACAGTTTTATAGGAGATGAAAACAATGGAGTATTTAATTACAGCAATATTAATAGTTTTTATATTAATATTTTTTTATTATGAAAATAATATTCTACATATAAATAAACTTAAAGTAAAACTTAATGTTGAAAATCCTTTTAAAATAATTCACTTATCAGATATTCATAGTAAAGAATTTGGGGTAGACAATAAAAATTTAATAAAGAAAATAAAAAAGTTAAAGCCAGATTTAATTGTTATAACAGGTGATCTTATAAATACAGATGGTAAAAACATTGAAAAAATGATTACACTTTTAAAGAAACTAGATTCTATAGCTAAAGTTTACTATATACTTGGAAACCATGAACATAGACTTAAGGGTTTAAATGAAATAATAAACAGGCTTAAAGACCTTAAAATAAGTGTTTTAATTAATGAAATAGATAGTATAGTTATAAAAGGAAACAAAATAAATATATTAGGCCTTGATGAAAATCAAGCATCTAGAGATGATTATAAAAAACGTAAAAAAGGGATTTATGAGTATAAAGATTATAGCAATCTTTTTAATAAGTTAGAATTAGAAGATGGTATAAAAATAGTTTTATCACATTATCCAGAAAATTTTTCTTTAATTGGAGAAATGTCTTATAAAAATTATGATTTTGATTTAATGCTATCTGGTCATGCACATGGTGGACAGTTTAGATTTCCTTTTATAGGAGGACTTTATGCTCCGGGACAAGGGATTTTACCTAAATATACAGGAGGACTTTATAAAGAAAAGAATACATTGATAGTAAGTAGAGGACTAGGCCCTAGTAGATTTCCTCTAAGACTTTTTAATAGACCTGAAATTGTTAGTATAGATATAAGATAGTTTTAAAGAGTTTGTGGTTAAAATATACAAACTCTTTTTTATTTAAAATACAAATAGTTATATAGAAAAAAATAGATAAATTATATTTTAATATTTATATAAAGGTAATTTATTTATTATTTTTAATATTTATAGTAAAAAATTAAATAATAATATTAGATTTTACATATTAAATTTAAATGCTAGTTTAAAAAGACGAATTATTAAAAATTTTCGCAAATAAGGTATTATTATGTGAAATAGCTGTTATAAAATATGAAATATGATATAATAACCAATAAATGTAAAAAATACTTTGTCTATAGGAGAAAAAAATGAAAGATTTTATTGCTCAAGAAACAAGTGTATGTTCTACAAATAAATCATATTTTAAGTTATTTTTTTATTTAATTTTAATTAGTGCAACCCTATATTTAGGTTATAAAAATTTTCAGTTATATCACATTATAGTTGAAAACCTTTCTACAATAATAGGTCTTGTTATGCTTGTATTATGCGTTAATACTTATAAATTAATAGATAATAAAAGAATGATATTTTTAGGAATAGCCTTTGGATTTGTAGCAATTTTAGATTTATTACACTTATTTTCATATAGAGAAATAACTGTTTTTAAAAACTTTACTTTTAATACATCTATAGAACTTTGGGATGTAGGTAGATATATGCAAAGCATATCTATACTAGCGTACTTTTTACTGAAAAATAAAAAAGTCGATTTAATGAAAATATCATATTTATATATAGCTATATTAGTGGCTTCTGTTATTTCTATATTATTTTTAAATGTTTTTCCTGATAGTTATATAGAAAGTATAGGATTTACAAATTTTAATTTAGTATCTAGATATATAAATTTAATGATTTTACTTATTAGTTTAATACTACTTTCTAAACAAAATAAGGTAAACCCTAAAAGGGAGGATAAAAGTTTAGGTCTTGCTATATTATTTATAATAATCTATGAAATACTATTTATATTTTCTCATTCTTCTGAAGATAGCTATAGTATTTTTGCCCATATATTTCAGCTTTTATCCTACATATGTATATACAATGACATAGTTAAATATAGCCTACAAGAGCCTTACTTTTCTTTGAAGAATTTAAATAATGTATTGTCAGATAAAAATAAGGATTTAGAGATACTACTTAAAAAGCTTGAAATAGAGTGTGAAGAGAAACAAAGTAAAAAAAGATTGTTAAATGCAATATTAGATTCTGTTGTTGATGGAGTATTAGTAGTAAGTGAAAATGACGAAGTAATACATATTAATAAACAGTTTATAGATACTCTAGATATACCATTTAAAAAAGGTTATACAACAAATAAAGATATTATAAATTATGTAAGTAGTAGAGTGACAAATAAAGAAGAATTTTTATCTGATGTTAAAAGAGAGTGGGAACAAAATGGTAAGTATATAAAATATATATATATGATAAACAATAAAAAAATAGAAATATTTTCAATACCTTTTTCTTATAACAATACAATAAAGGGAAGGTTAATAACATGTCGTGACATTACAGAAAAATTTAAGATTCAAGAATTAGAAAAACAAGTTCAAATTAGACAAGCATCTATAGAAAAAATGAAAGAATTTGATGAGCTGAGAACTAACTTTTTCTGTACAGTATCACATGAACTTAAAACCCCAATAAATATTATATTAGGGGTTATACAATTAGTATCAACAATAAGTAAAAATGAAGAGGATAAGATAAAGCTTCTTTCATCTAGTAAGTATATTAATATAATGAAACAAAATTGTTTTAGGCTTATAAAGCTTAGTAACAATCTTATAGATATTACTAAAATTGACTCTGGTTATACAGAAATGAACTTAAAAAATCACAACATTGTTTCTGTTATTGAAGAGATTACTTTGTCTGTAGCAGATTATGTTAAAAGCAAAAATATTAGTCTTGTTTTTGATACAGAAATAGAAGAAAAAATAATTGCCTGTGATAGTGAGCAGCTAGAAAGAGTAATGCTAAATTTATTATCAAATGCAATTAAGTTTACCAGTGAAAATGGGAAAATAGAAGTAACTATACTGGATAAAAATGATTATATATCTATCTCTGTAAAAGATACTGGAATTGGTATACCTAAAGATAAGGCAGATATAGTATTTGAAAGATTTAGGCAGGTAGATTCTACTTTAAGAAGAGAAAAGGAAGGTAGTGGTATAGGATTGGCACTTGTAAAAACTATAATAGAAAAGCATGGTGGAACAATTAAATTAGAGAGTGAACTTGGAAAAGGTAGCGAGTTTATAATAAACATGCCATGTAGAAAGCTGGTACAAGAAAATTTATTACCTGTTTTAGATGAAAATAAAGAAATAAATGTTGATAGAATAAATATAGAGTTTTCAGATATATATGAGCTAAATGTATATTAAAAAGAGATACATAAATTTTTATGTATCTCTTTTTCTTTTGCTTAATAATATCTTGATTTAGACCAATAAGCACTTGCTTCGTCTTCAAGTTTTTTTAATCTAGTATAATAATCAGGAAATTCTCTAAGGTGGGCTAGTGCAATTTTACCAGTTATAATTGGATTATCATTAGTTACATTTGTTTCAGGAGATCTTCTACCATGCTCTAATTCTGTATTTACTCCCATTGTAAATTGATTTAAATCAAATCTTTCTTTAGAAAAGTCTATTCCAAGAGCTTTAGCTATTTTAGCTGCTTCATTAGATGTAAAATTAGATTTATGAATTATAGGGTGTCTTTGTGATTTTTGACTAAAGACTGTGTAAAGATCCAATAATATCC
>JAEWEN010000039.1 GCA_023389275.1 Bacillota bacterium | reverse complement strand
GGAAATTACTATATAGCTTACAGAGCAATAAATAGTAAAAATTCTTCTAAAATGGAAGGGATAGTTGGACCTTTTTTAATTGAAGAAAATGCAAGTTTAGATATAAAAAGAAGTATATACTCTATGGATGATAAAAAAATAGAAAAAGATAAAAATGGAGTATATAGCATTAGTGGAAATAAATTTAAAATTAAATATGAAGTAAATCCTAAACCTATAGAGGGAGTAGCAGTTGAAAAGGTAAATGTTTCAAATGTTATATTAGAAACTACACTTCCTAAAGGACTACAATATGCAAACCCCTTAGAAAATCTTATTACTGATGGATTAAGATCACAAAATAAAATAGATATTTCAAGTATATTATATGAATACAATAGTAAAGAAAATATTAGCTATCCTAAAACCCAAGGAAGTTCATATGCTCATACAATAGAAATAAAAGAATTTGGTGAGTATACATTAAATGAAGCAGATAGCGTATTATCTTATTTAGAATCAGATGGAAGCAAAAAAGAATATAGATTTGATTCAGAAAAAATAAGCATGAGCCAAGAAACACAGGTAATTAAAAGTGGCTTATATGATGAAAAAATAAATGATTTTAAACAGCCACAAAGAGTAACATCTTTAATGCCAATTACACTGGCTACAGATATTAGTGTTAAATCAAGTAATCCTAGTATTGAATTTAATATGAGCTCTTTAAACGGAGATAGTTATGATTTAAATAAGTACGAATTAGATGGAAATAACAATATAATTAAAAGTAGTGTTCAAACTAAAAAAATAAAAGGTAACTCATTTAAAATTGAAAGTTCTAATGACTTTAAATTAGATATAAATAAAAAGTATAGATTAATTTATAAGGTAAGACCAGATAATGGTGATAAGTTTTATGTAAATGTTAAAAATGAAACAGGAGAATCAAAAACTGTGGTGCAGCTAGATGTTTTTGAACTTCCTATTATTAAATAATTAAAATGGCTATCTATTTTAGATAGCCATTTTTTTATTCTTTATTTAAAAAGTTAGATGCTAAAACATTAAAGTCAAATGAATATTCTTCCTGTGGGTATTCACCACAATTTTCAAATACATGATAATTAATACTTGGATTAATATCTAAAAAGTATTTAAGATTTTCTACAGAGTTAATATTAGAGTTTGCACCCCATACAACTAATATAGGTATATCTATATTTGTTAAAGCCTCTGCAATACTTTGATTCATATATCCTCCAATCAAAGATGCTGGAGCATATTTTGCAAGTGATGCATCTTGTTTTGAACTATTATTATAGTGGTTAACTACATAACTAGATGCAAGGTCTTTATTATAGTATATACAGTTTCTCATGTGTTTTTTAAGACTTGGTTTTGATGAAAGAATATTATAAGCAAATGATCCTACAATAGGAGTTGAAAAAGCTTTAGTTTTTATTTTAGATATATTATTTGGACTATCAGCTTTATTAAATACTCCAGTAGGTGATATTGCAATTATTTTTTCAAATGTTTCATTATCCTCATATTCTATTTGCATTGCATAAGCGCTAGACATACCAGATGCTATGCAAAGGCATTTTCCACCAATCACTTCATCAACAAAGTTTTTAATAGCATATGTATATACGTCTGATGTATAGGTTAATGGTCTTTTTTCAGATTTACCAAAACCAGGTAAATCAATTGCATAAACTGTAAAGTTACTAGATAATTCATCAAAGTTTTTTCTAAAAATAAATGATGAAGAACCTATATTTGTATCATGAATAAGTAGTAAGCTAGGTCCCACACCTTTTTTTACATAAAACATTTGTCCAAAAACAGTGTTATGGAATCTTGCTTCACCATTTAATGTATTTTCTAATTTTTTTACTTTTGAATAAGAAATTCTGTTATAAACTTCCATTGCAGCACAGGTTGCACCTAATACTGCTAAACCTTTTAATAACTTTTTTTTCATTTTATTCACCTCACAATAATGAGCCTATATTAAAATTTATAGTATTTTACTTATTATAACATTTATGAAAGGAATTTTGAATTTTAAAATAACTTATATTTTAATATTTTAACCATAGTCTGTATAATATACACATTGGGAAAAATAAATTTTGAATTTAAAGGAGAGATTAGGTTGAATCCACTTGCAGATAAAATAAGACCTATAAGTATAAATAATGTTTTTGGACAAAAACATATACTTGGAAAAGGGAAAGTTTTAAGTAGAATGCTTGAATATGGAAACGTTATGAATATGATTTTTTATGGGCCTCCTGGAACAGGAAAAACAACTGTTGCAAATATAGCAGCTAAGGTTTCAAATAAAAAATTTTACAAGTTAAATGCTACAAATGCATCACTTTCAGATATTAAATCAATTATATCAGATCTTGATAAAATAGGTTCTAATAATGGAGTGCTTTTATATCTTGATGAAATACAAAACTTTAATAAAAAACAACAGCAATCTTTATTAGAATATATAGAAAATGGAAAAATAACTTTAATAGCAAGTACAACAGAAAATCCTTTCTTTTATATATATAATGCAATATTAAGTAGATGTTCTATTTTTGAATTTAAACCTTTAAATAATAAAGATATTATAGAAGGGCTTAAAAGAGCTTTAGAAATATTTATGGAAAATGAAAACAAAAAAGTGTTTATAGATAATGAAAGTTTAGACTTAATAGCATCTTTAAGTGGTGGAGATATGAGAAAAGCTATAGGAAATTTAGAACTTATATTAAATTCCTATATGTACTTAAATGAAATAAATATAGATAAAGAAGTTGTTAAAGAATGTATAGGAGTTAAGTCTCTTTCTTTTAATTCAACAGGTGATGAACATTATAATCTAATAAGTGCTTTTCAAAAATCTATTAGGGGAAGTGACCCTGATGCAGCAATAGTATATCTTGCAATGCTTATAAAATCAGGAGATATTATGTCTATTTGTAGAAGACTTTTAGTTATAGCCGCTGAAGACATAGGGCTTGCTTATCCACAGGCTATAACAATAGTAAAATCTTGCACTGATGCAGCGCTTCAAATAGGACTTCCTGAAGCTAAAATACCACTTGCTGAGGCAACAGTTCTTTTAGCAACTAGTCCAAAATCTAATAGTAGTTATATGGCAATTAATAAAGCTTTAAGTGATATAGAAAATTGTGATATAGGAGAGGTGCCGTCATATTTAAAAGATGGACACTATAATGGTAGTGATGTTATTAATAATATAAATAAGTATAAGTATCCACATAGTTATCCTAAAAATTATGTAAAACAAAACTATATGCCAAGTGGTTTAAAGGGAAAAAAATATTATGACTATGGAGATAATAAATTTGAGAATAGTACAAGGATTTACTGGGAAAATATAATAAAATAAAACATGTAAAAATAGATAAAAATTAAAGTTGACAGCTTTCCTCGGATATGATAATCTTTAAATATAGTAATTCGCAGTTAATTACTCGGAATTGGAGTTGAGTACATGAAGTTATCAACAAAGGGAAGATATGGTGTAAAAGCAATGTTTGAACTTGCTTTAAACCATGGTCTAGATCCTTTATCTATAAAAACAATCGCAGAAAGACAAAATATATCAGAATATTATTTAGAACAGCTTTTTTCAGGCCTTAGAAAAGCTGGCCTTGTTAAAAGCATTAGAGGTGCACAAGGTGGATATATTTTAGCAAGGGAACCTCAAGATATTACTGCGTCAGATATTTTAAATGTTTTAGAAGGACCTATTGAAATATCTGAGTGTATTGAAGAAGAAGGTTCACATACTTGTGATAGAGCAAGTTGCTGTTCTACAAGGCTTTTATGGAGAAGAATTAGCGACAGTGTTAATAGTGTAATTACTACAACTACTCTTCAGGATATGGTTGATGAGTATAATAATATGGTCGCAATGAAAAAAGGAGAATAACTATGGATAAGAAAATAGTATATTTAGATCATTCAGCAACTACATATGTAAAAAAAGATGTTTTAAATGAAATGTTACCATATTTTACTGAAAATTTTGGTAATCCATCTTCACTTTATTCTATAGCAAGATGTACAAAAAAAGCTATAGATAAATCAAGAGAACAAGTTGCTAAAGCTATTGGAGCTGATGCAGATGAAATATATTTTACAGGTGGCGGTTCAGAAGCAGATAACTGGGCGTTAAAAGGAATTGCATTTGCAAACAGACATAAAGGAAATCATATTATAACTACTACTATAGAGCATCCAGCTATTTTAAATACATGTAAGTATTTAGAGAAAAATGGATTTGAAATAACTTATCTAAAAGTAGATAGTGAAGGTTTTATAAGTCTTGATGAACTTAAAAATTCTATAAAAGATACAACAATATTAGTGTCTATAATGTTTGCTAATAATGAAATAGGAACAATACAGCCAATTGAAGAGGCAGCTAAAATAGCAAAAGAAAAGGGTGTACTTTTCCACACAGATGCTGTTCAAGCAATAGGGCATGTAGATATAAATGTTAAAGAAATGAATATAGATCTTTTATCACTTGCTGCTCATAAATTCTATGGTCCAAAGGGAATAGGAGTTTTATACATTAAAAAAGGTGTAAAAATAGATAACCTTGTTCACGGTGGTGGACAAGAAAGAAGAAAAAGAGCAGGAACTGAAAATATACCTGGAGTTGTAGGTCTTGGAAAAGCTATTGAAATGGCTACAACAAATATAAGTGATAAAAATAAAGTTATATCTGAAAAAAGAGATAGACTTTTAAAAGGAATTTTAGAAGCAATTCCTTACACTAAGGTAAATGGAAGTTTAGATAAAAGACTACCAAACAATGTAAATGTTAGTTTTGAGTTTATTGAAGGAGAAGGACTACTGCTTTTACTAGATTTAGCAGGGGTATGCGCATCAACAGGAAGTGCATGTTCTTCAGGATCACTTGATCCATCACATGTATTACTTGCAATAGGACTTCCACATGAAATTGCTCATGGTTCTTTAAGACTAACTCTTGGAGACGGAACAACTGATGAAGAAATAGATTATGTTTTAGATGTTTTACCAAAAATCGTTCAAAGATTAAGGGATATGTCACCTTTATATGATAAGGTGATAAAGGAGGGAAAATAGATGTATACAGAAAAAGTAATGGATCACTTTATGAATCCTAGAAATGTTGGAGAAATAGAATCAGCTAGCGGAATCGGAGAAGTTGGAAACGCTAAGTGTGGAGATATAATGAGAATTTACCTAGATGTTGAAGATGACATTATAAAAGATGTTAAATTTAAAACATTTGGTTGTGGAGCTGCTATAGCATCAAGTAGTATGGCAACTGAGCTTATTAAAGGTAAAACTATTGACGAAGCTTGGGAAATTACAAATAAAGCTGTTGCAGATGCACTAGAAGGACTTCCACCAGTTAAAATGCACTGCTCAGTTTTAGCAGAAGAAGCAATTCACAAAGCTATAAATGATTATAGAGTAAAAAAAGGAATGGAGCCACGTGAAGAGGTTATAAAAGGTGGAGCTTGCTGTGGAGGACACGATCACCATCACGAATAATAATTTGTAATAATAATACCCTTTAAATCTAATACTAATGTAAAAGATTTAAGGGGTTTTTTTATGAGAAAATATCTTGATATACACGGAAAATATATTTATAGCCAAAAAGGAAGAAAATTAGGATTTATAGATAATGCTATTGTAAGCTATAAATATAAGGCAATAACCTCATATATAGTTTCAAGTGGAGGGCTTATTTCAAAAATATATATTGTTCCTTTAAAAAATGTACACTATAAAGATGAGAAAATATTTATTAATACCAAAGCTTTAAAATGTAAAAAAAGAAAACTTAAAAGACTTTTAAAATACAGCGCAGAGTGTTTAATAAATAAAAAAATATTAAATAAAGAAAATAAATTTTTAGGTGAAGTAGAAGATTTTATAATAGATTGTAAAACAGGAAATATAAAAGCTTTTATATGTGAAAGAGGATTTTTTGATGATATTTTAACTGGGAAAAAGGTAATTCTTATAAACAATGTAGATATGTTTTTAGATAAAGTTGTAGCTTATAAAGATGATGTT
The DNA here is from genome assembly GCA_023389275.1 of Bacillota bacterium. Classification (GTDB taxonomy): domain Bacteria; phylum Bacillota; class Clostridia; order Clostridiales; family Caloramatoraceae; genus Clostridium_AB. The sequence continues at coordinate 18,803 of JAEWEN010000039.1, read as the reverse complement.
GAAATAATAAATGAAATAGCATTTAAAAATTACTCAAGGGATGAAATTATATGAAAAGTATAGTATGGAGAAAAATATTTTGCTTCTTTTTAATATTAATATTTATTATTTTACTTATACTATCTAAAAATATATTAAAGCCTGTAATAATATCTGCTGTACTATCTTATATGTTATATCCTGTTTTGAAAAAACTTAAGCGTGTAGGGCTAAATGAAAAGTTTTCATCAATAATTATAGTTTTAAGTATTATACTTATTTTTATTTTAACTGCTATATATATTATTCCAAGTATAGGAAAAGAACTTTTAGGAATAATTAATAATTTTGATGACATTGAAGTTGTATTTAAAAAAATAATGGACTTTTTAAATTACGAAAGTCTTCCAATATATCTTAAACAAGCTATAGACGAAGGAATAGTAAAAATTAACACAGCAATAAATACATATGTAGGTAATATATTTGAAAATATACTTGATTTTGCATCACAAATACCAAGTTATTTTTTAATACCTATATTTATATATTATTTTTTATCAGATAAGAGTTTTTTCAAAAGAAAGATTCAATTTTTTATACCATTAAAATTTAGAGAAAAGTCTTTAGAATTATCTAGTCACGTTAATAGAATAATTCAAGACTATTTTATAGGACAGCTATTACTTTCTTTATTTGTTTTTGTAGTAACCTTTATTTCTCTTATTTTTATAAAAATAGATTATCCTTTTGTAATAGCTTTTTTAAATGGTATAGCAAATTTCATACCTTATTTTGGTCCAATTATAGGGTATATACCAGCACTATTTCTTTCTTTAACACAATCATTTGATAAGGCTATAATAGTAACAATTGTGTTTTTTGTAATTCAACAGGTTGAGGCAAATATAATATCTCCTAAAATTCTTAGTGATTGTACAGGAATGCATCCAGTTGAAGTTATGGTTGTTTTATTGTTTGGAGGATATTTTTTTGGAGGAATAGGAATGATATTTTCAGTTCCTATAGCAGCTACAATAAAGCTTACCTATAGATATGTTATACGAAATATGTACTAATTGGAATTGACTTTTAATGTGTATTTTTGTATAATACAATGCAGTTAATATATTAAAAAACTTCGATAGGAAGTAGTATATACATGTCTTAAGTTTTAGAGAGAAGATGGTAGGTGAAAATCTTTACTAAGCTGTATAGAAGCAGTCCTTGAGTTTTTCTGCTGAAATCATTAAGCAGAAACGGTGATTAGCCGTTAAAGTTACAAGTGACCTTTTGGTAACGAGGGTGGTACCGCGGAGAATTATAGCTTCGTCCCTATTTTTTAGTAGGGATGGGGCTTTTTTTATATAAAAATTTAGGAGGAATAAGAAATGAAATACTACGGTGCAAATGAATTAAGAGAAATGTATTTATCATTTTTTGAAGGAAAAGAGCATTTAAGATTAGCTAGTGCTCCACTTGTTCCACAAAATGATAATAGTCTACTTTTAATAAATGCTGGAATGGCTCCACTTAAAACATATTTTACAGGGCAAGAAAAGCCACCAAAAACTAGATTAACTACATGTCAAAAGTGTATAAGAACAGGTGATATTGAAAATGTTGGTAAAACATCAAGACATGGTACATTTTTTGAGATGCTTGGAAACTTCTCATTTGGAGATTACTTTAAAAAAGAATCTATTCCATGGGCTTGGGAATTTGTAACTAAAGTTCTTGAAATACCTAAGGATAAGTTATATGTAACAATATACCAAGATGACGATGAAGCATTTGATCTTTGGACTTCTTTAACAGATGTTGATCCTAAGAGAATATTTAGACTAGGTAAAGATGATAACTTCTGGGAAATAGGGCAAGGACCTTGTGGACCATGTACTGAAATTCACTTTGACAGAGGCGAAGGTGTAATTACAACTGTTGAAGAGTTTATAAAAGCAGCTGATGAAGACAGAGTAGTTGAGTTTTGGAACCTTGTATTTACTCAATTTGATAAAGATGAAGACGGAAATTACAATGAGCTTGAAAAGAAAAATATAGATACAGGTATGGGACTTGAAAGAATAGCTACTATAATGCAAGGTGTAGATAATATATTTGAAATAGATACTATGAAGGATATATTAAATGAAGTATGTAAAATTTCAGGTAAAGAATATAAAAAAGATAAAAACACAGATATATCTTTAAGACTTATTACAGACCATATTAGAAGTGTAACATTTATGGTTTGTGATGGTGTTATTCCATCAAATGAAGGAAGAGGATATGTTTTAAGAAGACTTTTAAGACGTGCAGCAAGACATGGAAAGCTTTTAGGAGTTAAAGATGCATTTTTATTTAACCTATGTGACATTGTTATAGATGGAGCTAAAGGTGGATATCCTGAGCTAGTTGATAAAAAGGATTACATTAAAAAGGTAATTAGAATCGAAGAAGAAAGATTTGAAGAAACAATAGAACAAGGTATTACTATACTTGATGAGTATATAAAAGAAATGAAAGAAAATAGTACTAAAACTTTATCAGGTGAAAAAGCATTTAAGCTTTACGATACATATGGATTCCCTGTAGAGCTTACACTTGAGATTTTAGAAGAAAATAATATGGATATAGATATGGAAGGTTTCGAAAAAGAAATGACAGCTCAAAGAGAAAGAGCAAGAGCTGCTAGAGAAGAAACTAACTATATGGGAAATGAACAAGATATTTATACTACTATTTCAGCAGATATAAATACAGAATTTGAAGGATATAACTCTCTTGAAACAAATGGTAAGGTATTAGTAATTGTTAAAGATGGAGCTATAGTAGATTCTGTTTCAAAAGATGATGAAGTAAGTGTTATACTTGACAATACTACTTTCTATGCAGAAATGGGAGGTCAAGTAGGGGATAGTGGAGAAATAAAATCTCAAAATGCTACTTTAAAAGTTGTTGATTGTAAAAAAACAAGTAATGGAAAAGTTATACACATTGCTAAAGTAATAGATGGAACATTATGTGTAAATAACAGCGTTCAAACAATTGTAGATAAATCAAGAAGAAGTGATATTACAAGAAACCATACAGCAACTCACCTTCTTCACAAAGCGTTAAAAGATGTTTTAGGAAGCCATGTTGCTCAGGCAGGTTCATTAGTTGAGCCAGATAGATTAAGATTTGACTTTACACATTTTGAAGGAGTTTCAAAGGAAGATCTTCAAAAAATAGAAACTATAGTAAATGAGAAAATTATGGATTCAATTGATGTTGAAACAGTTGAAACATCAATTGAAAAAGCTAGAGAAATGGGAGCTACAGCTTTATTTGGAGAAAAATACGGAGATGTAGTTAGAGTTGTTTCAGCTGGAGACTTTAGTATGGAGCTTTGTGGTGGTTGCCACGTTAAAAACACAGGAACAATAGGAATGTTTAAAATACTTTCAGAAGGTGGAGTTGCAGCAGGTGTTAGAAGAATAGAGGCTGTAACAGGAAGAGCTACACTAAAATATGTTGAAGATTTAGAGGAAACTTTAAAAGATGTTTCAGCAGCTTTAAAAGCTAATCCTAAGGAAGTTGTTAAAAAAGCAGAGTCTATTGTTGTAGAACTTAAAGAAAAAGAAAAAGAAATGGAAGCTATAAAAGCAGAAGCTGCTAAAGGAGCTGCATCAGATATACTAGGTAAGGCTAAGGAAATAAAAGGTGTTAATGTTGTAACTGCAATAGTAGATTTAGATGCAAATGCCTTAAGAGACCTTGGAGATAATTTAAGAGAAAAATTAGGTAAATCAGCTGTTGTTTTAGCAAGTACAAAAGATGATAAAGTGATTTTCCTAGCTATGGCAAGTAAAGATGCTGTAAGTTGTGGAGTACACTCTGGAAATATTGTAAAAGAAGTTGCTAAAATAGCAGGCGGCGGTGGAGGTGGAAGACCTGACATGGCCCAAGCTGGAGGAAAAAATAAAGATAAAGCAGAAGAAGCACTTTTACATGCTGAAAAATTAATAGAAGATATGATAAAATAAATTAGTTTAAAGGCTATCTTAGGTTTAAAGATAGCCTTTAAATTTGATATTTTGTAAAAATTATGTGTTTGATTAAATTTTGTTAAGATGTTATATTTATAGTATAAAGAAGAAATCAAGGAAGGTGTGGTTACAATGACTGAGCGCCAAGATGGAACTATGAAATTTCAGATTAACATGGATTCTGATGATAAAGCAAGAGAGATTCTTGAAAATGTTTTTAACTCTCTTCAAGAAAAAGGTTATAATCCAATTAATCAATTAGTAGGATATATACTTTCTGGAGATCCAACATACATAACAAGTTACAATAATGCTAGAAGTTTAATTAGAAAAATTGAAAGAGATGAAATAATAGAGGAACTTTTAAAAAGCTATTTAAAAAATAATTAATTTATAAATAACGGTACTTTTGTACCGTTAAAATTTTTAAGGAGATATTTATGAGAATAATGGGATTAGACCTTGGAACAAAAACTATTGGAGTTGCTGTAAGCGATCCTTTAGGATGGACGGCACAAGGTGTAAAAACTATTCAAAGAGTAGGGCTTAAAAAAGATATAGAAGAAATAAAGCTTCTTATAAATGAATATAGTGTAGAGAAAATAGTTTTAGGAATGCCTAAAAATATGAATGGTACTATTGGAGAAGCAGGAGAAAGAAGTCTTGATTTTGCAAAGCATATTAAAAATAAAACAGGAATAGAAGTTATTTTAGAAGATGAAAGACTAACTACTGCAGCTGCTCAAAGAACCTTAATAGAAGCAGACATGTCAAGAAAGAAAAGAAAGAAAGTTGTAGATACAGTAGCAGCAACTTATATTCTTCAAACCTATTTAGATAGAAACTCTAAATAGATTAAGTTGACAAAACATGCAATAAAACATTAGAATGGTTAATATAATCAAAGAAATAGAGGTGTTTCACATGGAAGAAAATACAAACATCATAAGTCTTACTGATGAAGAAGGTGTAGAAAGAGATTTTGAGATTATAACTGTGCTTAAAGTTGAAGATACAGAATACGCTGTTCTATATGATATAGAAGCTGGAGAAGAAGAAGATTCAGCTGTTGTATTTAGAATAGGACAAGATGAAACTGGTTCAGATATTCTTGAAGTAGTAGAAGATGATGCTGAATTCGACAAAGTAGCAGAAGTATATCAAGAGTGGCTAGATACACAAGACTTTGAAGACGAAGAATAATTTAAAACCTCCTTTTTAGGAGGTTTTTTATTTTAGGAGGAATTTATGGCAGTTGAAATAGGTGGAGAAAAAGTTAAAGGTATTTTTATAAAAAGACCTAATAGGTTTGAAGCTGAAGTTTTAGTTAATGGTAAAATAGAAATCGCTCATGTTGCAAACACTGGAAGAATGTCTGAAATGCTAACAGAAGGTGTAGAGGTTATACTTCAAAAGTCAGATAATCCTAAAAGAAAAACAAAATATTCTTTAATGTTTGTTAAAAAGAGAGACAATTTAATATGTATAAAGTCTGCTCTTGCAAATAATGTTTTTGAAGATGCATTTAAAAATGGAAAGATAAATTGGATAAAAGGAAAACTACAAAGAGAAGTAACATATAAAAATAGTAGATTTGATTTTTTAATAACAGGAAATGAAAACTGTTTTGTAGAAGTAAAATGTGGAACATATGAAGAAAATGGGATTTTAAAATTTCCAGATGCACCAACATCAAGAGGTAGAAAGCATATAGATGAACTTATTGATGCAAAAAATAATGGATTTAATGGAGCAATTGTTATTATAGGGTTTATGGACTATATAACTGAATTTACTCCAAACTATAAAATTGATAGTGAATTTGGTTTAAAGCTTAAAAAAGCTTTAGATAGTGGAATAGATTTTCATGTATATAAAACAATAATAAAAGAAAATAGTATAGAAATCTATGAAGAAATACCATACTATTTTGAATTTTAAAAAATATTAATTTTCAAGTAGGAATTATAGACATGAATATAGAAACTTATATTAAGAGAAAATAATTGTTTTTGAAAAATATTTTCAAAAGAGGAAAGTTTTCACTTGATTATTACTTGACATTCATCATCAGTAAATGTATGATTATAATAATTAGAATTAATTTTGAGAGGTGTAAATATGACTATATTTTCTAATGAAGAATATAATGCATTAAAAGAACAAATGAAATCAAAGGGTTATAAGCTTACACCCCAAAGAAGAGCAGTACTAGATGTTGTTATTGAGAGTGAAGGCAAACACCTTTCCACAGAAGAGGTTTATGATATAGTTAAAAAAGACTGTCCTGAAATAGGGCTTGCAACTGTTTATAGAACGCTACAGCTTTTAGAAAAAATAGGTGTAGTTTGTAAGCTTAATTTTGATGATGGATGTAATAGATATGAGCTTGTTCAAGCAGACCATCCACATCAGCACCATCATTTAATATGTAATATATGTGGTGTTGTTGAAGAAGTGGAAGATGTTTTACTTGAAAGTCTTGAAAATAAGGTAGAAACTAAGTATAGTTTTAAAATAACAAATCACGATGTAAAGTTTTACGGAATATGTAAAAAATGTTCTGAGAAAAAATAAATTAGTATAAACATTATACTTTAAAAGTATGATTTTATTATATAGGTGATCGGTTAACTCAAATAAGGAGGGTTTATATTTGAGTAGAAAAGAGAAAGTAAAAGTTATTCCTCTTGGTGGAGTTAACGAAATTGGGAAAAATATGACTATAATCGAAACTAAAAATGAGATAGTAGTTATTGATTGTGGACTTATGTTCCCAGATGAAGAAATGTTCGGTGTTGATATAGTAATACCAGACATAACTTATTTAATTAAAAATAAGGATAAAGTTAAAGGAATAGTATTAACACACGGACACGAAGACCATATAGGAGCACTACCATACTTCTTAAAGCAGTTAAATGTGCCGGTATATGGAACTAGACTTACTATTGGAATGATAGAAATAAAGCTTAAGGAACACGGGTTATTAAGCTCATCTACATTGAAGGTAGTAAATCAAAGAGATATTATAAGCTTTGACGAAATAAGTGTTGAGTTTATAAGAAACAATCACAGTATACCAGATTCTTGTTCTCTTGCAATTAATACTCCAGCAGGTATACTTCTTCATACAGGAGACTTTAAGGTAGACTATACCCCTATAAATGGAGATGTAATGGACCTTGGAAGATATGCAGAGCTTAGCAAAAAAGGAATACTTTTATTAATGGCAGATAGTACAAATGTTGAAAGACCAGGAAGTACTATATCTGAAAAAGTTGTAGGAGAAACTTTTACAAGAATTTTTTCAGAAGCTACAGGAAGAATTATAGTTGCTAGTTTTGCATCAAACGTACATAGAATACAACAAATACTAGATGCAGCTTATAAGTATAGAAGAAAAGTAGCTATATCTGGAAGAAGTATAGAGAACATAGTTGAAGTTGCAAGAACACTTGGATACTTACAAGGGCCTGATGAAATGTTTGTAAGCATAGATGATATTGGCAAGTATTCAAAAAATAAAATAGTTATAATTACAACAGGTAGCCAAGGTGAACCTATGTCAGCTCTTGCTAGAATGAGTAATTCTGAACATAGAAAAGTAGATATAATTGAAGGAGATTTAGTTATAATTTCAGCGTCACCAATACCAGGAAATGAAAAACTTATATCAAAAGTAATTAATCAACTTTTCAAAAAAGGTGCAAATGTTATATATGAATCTATTGCACATGTTCATGTGTCAGGACATGCTTTCCAAGAAGAGTTAAAGCTTGTTCATTCTATTGCAAAACCTAAGTTTTTTATGCCAGTGCATGGAGAATATCGTCACTTAAAGCAACACGCTATTTTAGCACAAAAAATGGGTATGAAAAAGTCAAACGTATTTATTCCAGAGCTAGGACAGATATTAGAACTTACTAGAGATAGTGCTAGGGTAAGTGGAAGCGTTGCATCAGGACAGGTACTAGTAGATGGATTAGGTGTAGGAGATGTTGGAAACATAGTTTTAAGAGATAGAAAGCATCTTTCACAAGACGGAATATTAACTGTAGTTGTTACTATTGACAGACAAAGTGGGAAAGTTATTGCAGGTCCTGATATTATATCAAGAGGATTTGTTTATGTTAGAGAGTCAGAACATTTGATGGATGAGGCAAAGGTTATTGTTAAAAATTGTTTAGAAACTTGCCTTGAAAATCAAATAAGAGAGTGGTCAGCTTTAAAAGCTAATATAAGAGATGAGTTAAGAGATTACCTATATCAAAAAACTAAGAGAAAACCAATGATACTCCCTATTATAATGGAGATATAAAAAATCCCCTTAAGGGGGTTTTTTTATATTAAGTATACTAAGAAAAAGGTGGAAAAATAAATGTTTTCTATAAAAAGGTTAAGAAAGATTTATAAAGATAAACCTTCAAGGTATAAAAATATATGTTATATGTTAAGTAAAGTTAGTGGGTTAATATATATAGCATGTATAGTATTTTTACTTAGCATTTCTATACTATTTTTTTCGTACCTATATGTATCGGAATTTTCAATAACTAGGTTTATTATATTAGGACTAGCTTTAATAGCTACTATAATTTCATTATTTAATATAATGTTTATTAAAAATTTAAGAATAAAGGGACTTTATTTAAAAGAAGATTATAAAAAAATATGGGAAATAGTAAATAATTTAACTAAGGATTTTAATGGAGTTAAAATAAATAATATAGTTATTATAGATAAATGTAGAGTTAATATAGTTACACAATATAAGTTTGGAATTTGGGGAAAAAGAAATAATTCCCTTTTAATTGGTTTGCCTATTTTGCTAGGTTTTAGTGAAAAAGAGCTTGAAACTCTTATAGCTTATAATATATGTAAAAGCTCTAAAAGAATTTCAAGAAAAAGCAGGTCAATTAGAAATACTTATTTAAAGCTTAAAAATATTTTTGATGAAGAAAAAAGCATAGTAAAAAAGAATTTCATATTTAAAGTATTTTTGTCTCCATTTTTAAAATTATTTTACAATTACTATAAAAAAGCTGCTTATATAGCTATAAAGGAAATATCACTAGAATGTGATAAAGTATTTTTAGAAAATTATGAGGAAAATACTCTTTGTAATAATATATTAAAAAAATATGTTCATAGTTATTTAGTAGAAAGCATTTTTATGAAAAAGTTAGAAAAAGAAATATTAGAAACAGGAAATCCTTCTAAAAAAGCTTTTAGCTACATGAATGAGTATTTAAATGAAAATATAAGTGGAAGAGATATTGTCGAAGCTATAAGAATAATTAAATCATATGATAAAGAAGATATTGAATACATTGCTTCTCCACTACAAAGAGTAGAAAATATGAATTATAATATAGATGAATTTCAATATGAATTTGGAGATAATTCTTCAAGAATACTTGGAAGTAATTTTGAAAAAATACTAAACAAATTTAACAACATTTGGTTTAAAGAAAGTGAGAAAGAATGGAATAGTATTTCAGAGGAGGTACTTAAGGAAAAAGCTTACTATGAAAGGCTTTGCAGAGATTTTTCTACATATAATTTAGACGAAAAAGATTATAAAAAGTATTTAAACTTAAGGGAAAAATATTCTGGGGTAAATACTGCAATAATTGAAGGTAAAAAACTTTGTATAGCATCTCCTTATAATGGTGAAATAAGATATTTAGTTGGAAAACTTCTTTTAATGGGAAATAATTCACAGGGAATTGAATATGTAGAAAATGGAGTTAAAATTGATCCATTTACTTCAGTTGAAGGATATACAGACATAATAAATTATTATACTAGAAAAGAAGACTATGAAAAAGTAACAGAATATGAAAGATTATATAAAGTTACAAGTGAAACTTGTAAAAATGGCTTAAAGGAAAGGGAAAAACCAAAGCTAAAATCTTTAAATTATGAAAAAATAGATCTTTCAAGGGATACTTTGGTTGATATAAAAAATATTCTTGAAAAAGAAAAAATTGTAAAAAATGCATATATATCAAAGCTTAAATTAAATGTTTATAAAGAAATTCCACACTATATATTGTGGATAGATTATAAATTGAATTTTTTCACTATGGAAGAGACTTTAAGGAAAAAAGATGAAGAAATAAAAAGTCATATATTCATAGATAATATTACAGTTATCCACTTAAATGGGGATAACTTTTGGAAGAAAATTCCTTTACAAAGAATTAAAAAATATAAGATAATTAGAAGCAGGTAAATAAACTTTCATTGACAATTAATATATAATTAATGTAGAATAAGCAAGGATGCCGCAAATAAGCGGTATCCTTATTTTATTAAAAAGTATATTTTCCAGTTTTTAACAAAAACGGTTTGGAGGTTTTTATGATAAATTTCACTAGGGACAATATTAGAAATATAGCTATAATCGCACACGTTGACCACGGTAAAACTACAATTGTTGACGAGCTTTTAAAGCAAAGTGGAACTTTTAGAACAAATGAAAAGGTAGACGAAAGGGTAATGGACTCTAATGATCTTGAAAAAGAAAGAGGAATTACAATACTTTCTAAAAATACAGCTGTTGTTTATGGAGACTTAAAAATTAACATTATAGACACTCCTGGTCACGCTGACTTTGGAGGAGAAGTTGAAAGGGTACTTAAAATGGTAGATGGGGTTGTACTTTTAGTTGATGCCTTTGAAGGTGCAATGCCACAAACAAGATTCGTTTTAAGAAAAGCTCTTGAACTAAAAATTAAGCCAATAGTTGTTATAAATAAAATTGATAAGCCAGGGGCTAGACCAGAAGAAGTTATTGATGAAGTTTTAGAACTATTTATAGAACTTGGAGCAGATGATGATCAGTTAGAATTCCCAGTTGTATACGCATCAGGTAAAGCAGGAATTGCAAAACTTAACATGGAAGATGAAGCTGTTGATTTAAAACCACTATTTGAAACAATAATAGAAAATGTTCCAGCACCAACAGGAAATACAGAGGAACCACTTCAAATGCTAGTTACAACTATAGACTCAAATGAGTATGTAGGAAGAATAGGTGTTGGAAAGGTTCAAAGAGGAACAATAAAGAAAAATCAATCAATAGTAATTTGTAATCCAGATGGAAAAAACAGAAATGGTAAGATTGCTACACTTTATACATTTAGTGGACTAAAAAGAGAAGAAGTTAACGAAGCAACTACTGGTGATATAGTTGCTATATCAGGTATTGCTGATATATCTATAGGAGAAACTATAGCAGATAGTTCAAAACCTGAAGCTATTGATTTTGTAAATATAGACGAACCAACACTTTCTATGACATTTAGCGTAAATGATAGTCCATTTGCAGGAAAAGAAGGAGATTATGTTACTTCAAGACATTTAAGAGATAGACTTATGAAAGAACTTGAAACAAACGTAAGTCTTAGAGTTGAAGAAACAGATCAGGCAGATGCATTTAAAGTATCAGGTAGAGGAGAGCTACACCTTTCAGTTCTTATAGAAACTATGAGAAGAGAAGGATATGAGTTTCAAGTTTCAAGACCTACTGTTATATTTAAAGAAATTGATGGAGTTAAGTGCGAGCCTATAGAAAACTTAACAATAGACGTTCCAGAAGAATTTATGGGTGTTGTTATGGAAAAGCTAGGACAAAGAAAAGCTGAAATGACAAACATGACATCAGCTGTAAATGGTTATGTTAGATTAGAGTTTAAAATCCCAGCAAGAGGACTTATAGGATACAGAAGTGAGTTTATGACTGATACTAAAGGTAACGGTATAATGAACCATGTATTTGAAGGATATGAAGTATCTAAAGGAGATATTCCAGAAAGAAATAGAGGAGCACTTGTTGCATTTGAAACAGGGGAAGCTGTAACTTATGGATTATTTAATGCTCAAGATAGAGGAACTATGTTTGTAGAGCCAGGAACTCCTGTATATCAAGGAATGATAGTTGGAGTTTGTTCAAGAGCAGATGATATAGATGTTAACGTATGTAAGAAAAAACAAGCAACAAACATGAGATCATCTGGTGCAGATGAAGCATTAAGACTTGTTCCAGCTCTTGATTTAACACTAGAGCAATCTTTAGAGTTTATTTCAAGTGATGAGCTAGTTGAGGTAACACCTCAAACTGTAAGAATGAGAAAGAAAATGCTTGATCCAACATCAAGAAAGAGAGCTCAAAGAAATAAGTAGTACCTTGTAGAAAAAGGCAATAAGAGATATAATTACTTTAATAAATTTTAAAGTGGTGATTTAATGAAAGCTAAAAAGAAGTTAGTAGCAATACTAATTGGTTTAATAATTTTTCTTTGTTTAGTAGGTTCATTTGTTTATCTTATTATGCCAATTTCAAGTGGAAGTAGAACATTTGAGATTAATATAAGTAAAAATGACACAAAAAAAGATGTTATAAATAAATTAGAAAAAGTAGGAGCTGTTAAAATTCCATTTATAGCTTCAGCTTATTTAGGTTTTAAAGGAGAAGATAAATTTTCTAAAGGAGTTTATGAATTTAAAACTGATTCATCAGTAAAGTCTATGCTTGATGATATTGCAAGTGGTAAAACAGCTAAGGATAGATTTATTACAGTAACTATACCAGAAGGTTTTTCTGTAAACCAAATAGCAGATAAGCTACTTAGTGAAAAGGTTATATCAAGTAAACAAGAATTCATAAACGAAATTAACACAGGTGATTTTTCAAAATTTGATTTTGTTAAAAATATTCCAAGTGGAAGAAAGTTTAGATTAGAAGGATATTTATATCCAGATACCTACGAATTTAAAAAAGATTCTTCAAATAATGAAGTAATATCAAAAATGCTTACTAACTTTAATGAAACAGTTTATCCTTCAATAAAGGAAGGCGCTAAAAAGCTTTTAATTTCAGAGGATGATATTGTAACAATGGCATCTGTTGTTGAAAAAGAGGCAAGAAGTGACGAAGAAAGACCTATTATATCAGGTGTATTTTATAATAGAATAAAATCAGATATGAAACTTCAGTCTTGCGCTACTGTTTTATATGCATTAGGATCTCATAAGGATAAGTTATACAATAAAGATTTAGAAGTTGACTCTCCTTATAATACTTATAAAAATAAGGGACTTCCATTAGGGCCTATAGCAAGTCCAGGAATAAAATCTGTAAATGCTGCTATTAATCCATCTCAGCATGATTACATATATTTTGTTCTTCAAAACAGTGGAAAGCATTTCTTTACTAAGGATTATAATGAATTTTTAAAGGCTAAGAAAGCCTCTAATATATAGTAAATAATACATGGGGAGAATAATAGCTTTCCATGTATTGTTTTTTGTAGTAACATAAACATAATTTATAAATTATGTTTACATTTTAAGGAGGAAACGATGAGCAACGTAAGTTACGATTATATAGAAGACTATATAAGAGGCTTAATAAAAGATCATAAAGGCTATATTAAATGTATGGAAGATTATGGCGTAGAAAATAATGTTCCTATAATACATAAAGAAGTTGCACAGTTTTTAAAGGTTATAATAAAGTCTCATAATATAAAAAGTATATTAGAAGTTGGAACTGCTATAGGATATTCTGCATCTGTTATGGTAGAAGCAGCAGGAGAAGACTCAAAAGTTACAACAATAGAGAGAAATGAAGATATGGCACAAATTGCCGTAGAAAATATAAAAAAATTAGGATATGATAAAAATATTAATTTAATAAAAGGTGATGCCCTAGAAGTTTTAGAAAATATTCAAGGGGAATATGATATGATATTTTTAGATGCTGCTAAAGGACACTATGACCACTTTTTAAATTTATGTTTAAAAAGATTAAAGGTAGGGGGACTTTTGATTTCTGATAATGTTTTATTTAGAGGAATGGTAGCAACAAATGATCTTCTTATAAGAAGAAAGATTACAATTGTTAAACGCATGAGAAAATATCTTGAAAATATATCAAATAGCGAAAATCTAGAAACTGTAATACTACCAATTGGAGATGGTGTTGCACTAACATGTAAACTAGGGAGTGATGTAAATGAATAAAATAGAGCTATTAGCTCCAGCTGGAAATCTAGAAAAATTAAAAACAGCAATTATTTATGGAGCAGATGCTGTATACATAGGGGGAGAAGCTTTTAGTTTAAGAGCTAAAGCAGATAATTTTACCTATGAAGATATGAAAGAGGCAGTTGAATTTGTTCATTCAAGAGGTAAAAAAATATACGTTACTGTTAATATATTTGCCCACAATGAAGATATTGAAAGAATGCCAGAATATATTAAAACATTAGAAGAAGTTGGAATAGATGCGGTAATAGTATCAGACCTTGGAATTTTCTCTATTGTTAGAGAAGTTGCACCTAATCTTGAAGTGCATGTAAGTACACAGGCTAATAACACAAATTATAAAACAGCTGAATTATGGCATAAACTTGGTGCTAAAAGAATAGTTTTAGCAAGAGAATTATCTATGAAAGAAATTAAGGTAATGAGAGAAAAAATGCCTGAGGATATGGAAATAGAAGCTTTTGTACATGGAGCTATGTGTATGTCATACTCAGGAAGATGTCTTCTTTCAAATTACATGACAGGTAGAGATGCAAATAGAGGAGCATGTTCACATGCTTGTAGATATAAATATCATTTAGTTGAAGAAAAAAGACCTGGAGAGTATTTTGAAATTACTGAGGATGAAAGAGGAACATATATTATGAACTCACATGATCTTTGTATGATAGAATACATTCCAGAGCTTATTGAAAGTGGAATAGTTAGCTTTAAAATAGAAGGAAGAATGAAAAGTTCATATTATGTAGCAAGTGTAATTAAAGCATATAGAATGGCAATAGATGCTTATCTTGCTGATAAAGAAAACTATAAATTTGATCCAAAGTGGATGGAAGAAGTTTCAAGATCAAGTCATAGAGAGTTTTCAACAGGTTTTTACTATGGAAAGCCAAGAAAGCAAATACTTTCCACTGCCACTTATGTTAGAACTCATGATATAATGGGTCTTGTATTAGATTATGATAAAGAAACAAAAATAGCAACTATTGAACAAAGAAACAAAGTTTTTAAAGGAGAGCAGGTAGAAGTTTTAAGTCCAAAGGATGATAACTATGTTTTAACACTAGATCATATTTGGAATGAAAATGGAGAAGAACTTGAAGATGCACCTCATCCTTTAATGATATACAAAATAAAATGTGAAAAAGAATTAAAGCCTTTTGATATGATAGTTAAAGAGAAAGGAGAATAACATGAGGCCAATACTAATAGGAATAGCAGGGGGAACAGGCTCTGGTAAAAGTACAGTAGCTAAAGAAATATATAATAGTTTACCATCAAAACAAATATGTATGATTCAGCAAGACTCTTACTATAAAGATCAAAGCCACTTAACAATGGATGAAAGAATAAAAACAAATTATGATCATCCAGATGCTTTTGATAATGATCTTATGAAGAAACATTTAAAAATGCTTTTAAATAATGAAGCTGTAGAAAAGCCTGTATATGATTTTTCTATTCACAATAGGGTAGATAAAACAGAAAAAATAAACCCATGTCCTATTATTATAGTTGAGGGACTTATGATATTTGTTGAAAAAGAAATAAGGGATTTAATGGATATAAAAGTATTTGTTGATACAGATTCAGATATTAGAATAGTTAGGAGAATAAAAAGGGACATAGAAGAAAGAGGAAGAACCTTAGATTCTGTTATAACCCAATATATAAATTCAGTAAGACCTATGCATTTAGAATTTATAGAGCCTACTAAAAGATATGCTGATGTTATAGTTCCAGAAGGTGGATATAACACTGTAGCAATAGATATTTTAAAAGCTAGAATTAATCAAATAGTAAATTAAAAAACAAGGGAATTTTTCCCTTGTTTTTTAATTTAATTTTTCAGCTTTAGAAGGTTCAGCTTTAATAGGATTTTCTTTAGATACGTCAGAATGTCCAGTTGTAAACTTTCCTCCATTAACTGTTATAACAACATTTTCACAGTTATATGTATTTCCTAAAGTGTATGCTATACCATTTAAAACACCAATTTCGCCACTAGAACCTAGATTCATTGTTTCTGTAAATACTTCAGAAACATCAATAGTAACAGTTGAAGATTTTTTATCTACGTCTATACTTTTAATTTTAGTATTAGATGGCATTAAAGGACTTATATCACTATTAGGAGAGTTTTTAAATAATGATTCAAAAACTTTTGGAGCATTGTTTTTATCTACAACTTGTTCTTTTACACTAGTGTACACCATTCTATCTTCTACAACATCATAGTAAAATACTTTGTTAACATTTGATTTTTCTAAGGAAGGAGTAGGATTTTCAGGAGTTTCTACAGGTTTAGACTCCTTTGAAGGTGCATTAATACCTATTAATTCATAAGAAGTTTCTTTACCTTCTTTTTTGTTAATAATCTTTACAATACCAAAGTTTCTAGCAATATAGTAAGTTGCATAATTTTCTATTTCTACTTCTATAGTTTCTATATTACCAAGAGCTGTTGAAAGAACATATTTATCATTTTTTATTGTAGCTTTTCCTTTAGAAGTTTCCCAAGAAGCATTTTTTTCAACAGGAAGCTTTAATAGAAAATCTTCATTAGATTTTATTCCTTCATTTGAAAAATCGATTTTTGTTTTTTCTTCATGAGAAATAGTAATTGAATTATTAGATAATTCTTCTATTTTTACCTTGATATTGTTTAATCCGTCATTATATGTAAGCTCTACACCTTCTGAATATGGAAATAAAGTTTTTAAATCAGAGGTAGAAACTTGTGGAGTTTCTACAGGTTTATTATCAGCTTTTGCACTGTTTTTTCCACAAGAAACAACTAAAAATACGGAAATAATCGTAAATGTTAGAAGAATAGCGAGATTTTTTTTCATAAAATTCCCTCCTTATTCATATAAAGTTAACTTATATTATATCTTAGATAAATAAAAAAGGCAAAAAATAAAAAGTAGGTTATAGTTAATGTTTTAACTATAACCATTGGGATAAGGTTAATTTTAGATGTTGAAGTGAAATGTATAGAGCATGTTTACAACATTTATGATACTATAGTAAACATTAGATTGTCAATAATATAACGTTTAAAATATTAACAAAAATTTAATAAGAAAAAATAGCTTATAACATAATATTATAGCTAAAAATTACATTTAAATATGTAGAATTTATGATAGAATTATAGAAGAGTAATTTTGGCTTGGAGGATTGATTAGATGGTACTAATTGTTGATAATTATGATTCTTTTACTTATAACTTACATCATTATTTTATTATGTTAGGAGAAGAAACCATAGTAAAAGGAAGAGATGAGATAACTATATTAGATATTGAAAAAATGAACCCAGATTATATAGTATTATCTCCAGGACCAGGTACTCCTGAGGAGGCTAAATTACCACTTGAAATATTAGCTAAATTTAAGGGTATAATACCTATACTTGGAGTATGTCTTGGACATCAGTGTATAGGTACTTATTTTGGAGGAAGTGTAGTTGAAGGTAAGGAGCCTGTACATGGAAAGGTTCACACTATTAAACATGATGGACGTGGTGTATTTAAAGGACTTAAAAATCCTTTAAATGTTACAAGATATCACTCACTTTCTATTTCAAGAGAAAGTCTTCCAAAGGAACTTGAGATAACTGCTGAAACTGAAGATGGAGTTATTATGGGAGTAAGACATAATAAATACAAAATAGAAGGTGTTCAGTTTCATCCAGAAGCTATATTAACAGAACATGGCTTAGATATGTTAAAAAACTTTTTAAGAGGTGACAAGTAATGGCTCTAACTGTACTAGATTATTGTTTAGATCCTTTTTATGCTTATATGAAGGTGAATGGAGAAAACACACATCTTCTTGAAAGTAGTGTGAAAATAAAGGATACAGGAGATAATTCTATAATAGTTTTTAATCCTAAAGAAATAATAACTTATTCAAATAGAAAAGTATTTGTAGAAAAAAATGGTATAAAAAATGAAGTTAATGATGATATATTAAATGTTTTAGACAAGTCTATAGCAGAAAAGAAAAAATTAAATACAGGGCTTTTATTTGATGGAGGATTTGTAGGATATTTATCATATGATTATGGTATGGAATTAATGGGTGTTAAAAAATCAAATCCTGACTCTTTTAAAATACCAGATATATATTTTGGATACTATGAAGACTTTATTTTTATAGATCATGTTAAACAAAAAACATATATTCACACTGATGATGATTATTTAGTTGATACTTTAAAGAATCTAAAAGGGTTAGAATATCCAATGGAAAGTATAACAGGTATAAAACTTACTTCAAACTTTACAAAAGAAGAGTTCGAAGATAAGGTAACAGGTGTTAGAAATTATATTAAAAAAGGTGATGTTTACGAAGTAAACATAGCTCAGCAGTTTTCAGGATATGGAAGTGTAGATGCTCATAAGCTTTACTCAAGATTTAGAAAAGTAAATCGTGGGCCTTATAATGCATTTTTAGATATTAGTGAAGGCAATTATGTACTTTCAACATCTCCGGAGCAGTTTTTAAGAAAAAGAGGAAACAAGATTACAACAAGACCAATAAAAGGAACTGTTCCTAGAGTAGATGATATTAAGGAAAATAATAAATTAAAAGATTACTTATATAATAGTGAAAAAACAAGATCAGAGCTTTTAATGATTATTGACCTTGAAAGAAATGATTTATCAAGAGTTTCAATTCCAGGTACAGTTAGAGTAGAAAGCCTTTTTGATGTTGAAGAATACGC
>JAEWEN010000012.1 GCA_023389275.1 Bacillota bacterium | reverse complement strand
CACGTAAACATGAACGTTGAGTTAATCAACAAAATAGCAATGGAAGAAGGACTAAGATTTGCTATTAGAGAAGGTGGAAGAACAGTAGGAGCAGGAGTTGTATCAGCTATAGCTGCTGAATAATTCTAGCCTTAAGGTTTTTATAAAGAAGAGAAAAGATTATCTTTTCTCTTCTTTTTTTTCTTTTTTGTAATTTTTTAAAAATAAAATATCAGAAAATAAAGATTTATAGGTAGCTGTTGTATATTTTTAAAAATGGTGCTACAATATAAAAACGTGGTAAAACTTTGTCCATAATTTTAAAAATAAAAGTTTATATAACTCTTGAAATATGTTTTGAAATGTAGTAAAATGTAAGAGTTGTGAGTTACGTAGGATGCGATGAAGCAAGAGGTTGCTACCTTTTAAGGGGAATTCTTGTGGAGAATGTCCTGATCAAGAATCGGGCGACAAGAGTTCTGATATACTTTTTCGGGAGTGGATAGACACACCAGGGCGAGTGTACAGAATGACTTTTGTTGTGCGTAGTAAAAACAAGACGTGCGATGAAAAGGAGGGAAATTTTATGGCAAAGCAAAAAATAAGAATTAAGCTAAAAGCATTTGATCACAATCTATTAGATGCATCAGCAGTAAAAATAGTTGAAACAGCAAAGAAAACTGGTGCTAAGGTATCAGGTCCAGTACCACTACCAACTGAAAAGGACGTAGTTACTATACTAAGAGCTGTTCACAAATATAAGGATTCTAGAGAGCAATTTGAAATAAGAACTCATAAGAGACTTGTTGATATCCTTAACCCAACTCAAAAAACTGTAGATTCACTAATGAGACTTGATCTACCAGCTGGAGTTGAAATCGAAATAAAGCTTTAATTTAAAGTTGTTATGAATACGATGTATTCCGCTAATTAACTGAGGAGGTGCAAAAAATGAAAAAAGCTATATTAGGAAGAAAAATTGGAATGACTCAAATCTTCGATGAAACAGGAAGAGTAATTCCAGTAACTGTTGTAGAAGCAGGACCATGTGTAGTTGTTCAAAAGAAAACTGTTGAAACAGATGGTTATAACGCTATTAAAGTTGGTTTTGAAGATATAAGAGAAAAACTTGTAAATAAACCAGTTAAAGGACAATTTAACAAAGCAAACACTTCACTTAAGAGATTCCTTAAGGAATTCAGACTTGAAGACATCGCTTCATATGAAGTAGGAGCAGAAATCAAAGCAGACGTTTTTGCTGCTGGAGATAAAATAGATGTAACAGGAACATCTAAAGGTAAAGGTTTCGCTGGTGTTATCAAGAAGTGGAACTTTAGCAGAGGACCAATGGCTCACGGATCTAAGTATCATAGAGGAGTAGGTTCAATGGGTGCTGCATCATATCCTTCAAGAACATTTAAAGGTAAAAAGATGCCAGGACACATGGGAGCAGTTAAATCAACTATTCAAAATCTTGAAGTAGTTAGAGTTGATGCTGATAGAAACCTTATTCTTATAAAAGGTGCTATTCCAGGACCAAAGAAAGGTCTAGTAACTATTAAGGATTCAGTGAAAGCTTAATCTTAAGGGGAAAGGAGGAAACACATATGTCAAAGGTAAATTTATTTAACGTAAATGCAGAAAAAGTTGGAGAAATCGAACTTTCAGATGCAGTGTTCGGAGTAGAAATAAATCCAGAAGTTATGCATCAAGTAGTTAAGATGCAATTAGCAAATAAAAGACAAGGAACTCAGTCAGCTCTTACAAGATCTGAAGTTCGTGGAGGTGGCATTAAGCCATGGAGACAAAAAGGAACAGGTAGAGCAAGACAAGGTTCAATAAGAGCTCCACAATGGACTCACGGTGGTGTTGTATTTGCACCAAAGCCAAGAGACTACAGTTTCTCAGTACCTAAGAAGGTAAAGAGACTAGCTCTTAAATCAGCTTTATCATCAAAAGCTGTAAATGATGAAATCATCGTTTTAGATGCTCTAAGCATGGAAGCTCCTAAAACTAAAACAATAGTAGAAATGCTAGGAAAATTTGATGCTAAGAAGACATTAATAGTTGTTAAAGAATCAAACGAAAACATCTACAAGTCAGTTAGAAATATAGTAGGTGCTCAAGTAGTTCCAGTAAACAATATAAATGTGTATGACATTCTTAAGTATGAAAAACTAATCATAACTAAGGATGCAGTTGAAAAAGTTGAGGAGGTGTACGCATAATGAAGCTAACAAATTATGATGTAATAATTAAGCCAGTTATAACTGAAAAATCAATGGCTCAAATGGCAGACAGACAATACACCTTCATGGTACACGTTGACTCAAATAAGTCAATGATCAAAAGAGCAGTTGAGGAAGTATTCGGAGTTAAGGTAGAAGACGTTAGAACTCTTAACTACGATGGAAAAATGAAAAGAGTAGGACGTAGCATAGGAAGAAGAGCTTCTTTCAAAAAAGCAGTTGTTAAACTTACTGCTGAAAGCAAAGCAATTGAATTCTTCGAAGGATTTAATGCTTAGTCATAAATAAAAAAGCAGTTATTGACGAAATGTCAGATAAGCGAACGTAAGGAGGGAATTACGAATGGGTATAAAGGTTTATAGACCAACTTCTGCCGGAAGAAGAAACATGTCAGTTTTAACTTTCGAAGAACTAACTAAAAACGCGACTCCAGAAAAGTCACTTTTAGTTGCCCTAAAAAAGCATTCAGGTAGAAATGCACACGGTAGAATAACTGTTCGTCACAGAGGTGGCGGAGCTAAAATAAAATACAGACTTATTGACTTTAAGAGAAATAAGGATGGAATACCTGCAAAGGTAACTCAAATAGAATATGATCCAAACAGAACAGCATTTATAGCATTACTTTGCTATGCTGATGGAGAAAAAAGATATATTCTAGCTCCAAACGGATTAAAAGTTGGAGATACAGTAGTATCAGGACCAGAAGCTGATATTAAAGTTGGTAATGCACTACCAATAAAAAATATTCCAGTAGGTACTACAATTCACAACATAGAACTTTTCCCAGGAAAAGGTGGTCAGTTAGTTAGATCAGCAGGAGCTGAAGCTCAACTAATGGCTAAAGAAAATGACTATTCACAAGTAAGACTACCAAGTGGTGAAGTTAGACTTGTAAGAACTGACTGTAAAGCTACAGTTGGAACAATAGGAAATCTATCACATGAGCTTGTTAGCATCGGAAAAGCTGGTAAGAAGAGACACATGGGTATCAGACCTACAGTTAGAGGTTCTGTAATGAACCCTTGCGACCACCCACACGGTGGAGGGGAAGGTAGATCACCTATCGGTAGACCATCTCCAGTTACTCCATGGGGTAAACCAGCTCTTGGATATAAAACTAGAAAGAACAATAAATACTCAGATAAGTATATTGTTAAAGCAAGAAAGAAAAAGTAGTAAGGAAGTAGCGTGACCGCATAGAATTTCTATGCGATCAGCATCCTTAACTTAATAACCTTGTGAAGGGAGGCACGAACATTGAGTAGATCACTTAAAAAAGGACCTTTTGTACAAGAAGTACTTTTAAAGAGAATAGTTGAGATGAACAAGTCAGGAGAGAAGAAGGTATTAAAGACTTGGTCAAGAAGTTCAACAATATTCCCACAAATGGCAGGTCACACAATAGCTGTTTATGACGGAAGAAAACATGTACCAGTTTACATTACTGAAGACATGATAGGACATAAGCTAGGTGAATTTGCACCAACAAGAACATACAGAGGACATGACTACGACGAAAAGTCATCAAAAAGAAGATAGCGGAAGGAGGGCGCCATAATGGAAGCAAGAGCATATGCTAAATATATCAGAATGTCTCCTCTAAAAGTTAGAGTTGTACTAGACCTAATAAGAGGAAAAAATGTTGGAGAAGCATTAGCAATACTTAAGCACACACCAAGAGCTGCTGCTCCTGTTGTAGAGAAACTTCTTAAGTCAGCTATAGCAAATGCTGAAAACAACAACAAAATGGACGTATCAAAGCTTTATGTTTCAGAAACATTTGTAGGTCAAGGACCAACACTTAAAAGATACAGACCACACGCTCAAGGAAGAGCATTTAGAATATTAAAGAAAACTAGTCATATTACAATGGTAGTTAAAGAAAGAGCATAACGGAAGGAGGGTCATAAATGGGTCAAAAAGTTAATCCACACGGACTAAGAGTAGGTATAATCAAAGAGTGGGATGCAAAATGGTACGCTGATAAGAAAAATTTTGCTGATCAACTTATTGAAGATAATCAAATAAGAAAATTTATAAAAAATAAACTTTACTCAGCAGGTATATCAAAAACTACTATCGAGAGAACTGCAAACAGAGTAAAAGTTAACATATTTACAGCTAAGCCAGGAATCGTAATCGGTAAAGGTGGATCTGGTGTAGAAGAACTTAAAAAACAAATTCAAAAAATGACTTCTAAACATGTTCTTATAAACATTGTAGAAGTTAAAAACCCTGAAACTGATGCACAACTTGTTGCTGAAAATATAGCTCTTCAACTTGAAAAAAGGGTTTCATTTAGAAAAGCTATGAAACAAACTATTGCTAGATCAATGAAGTTTGGAATAAAGGGTATTAAAACTGCTTGTTCAGGTAGACTTGGTGGAGCTGAAATGGCTAGAACTGAAGGATACAATGAAGGAACTATTCCACTACAAACACTAAGAGCAGACATTGACTACGGTTTTGCAGAAGCTAACACAACTTATGGTAAAATCGGTGTTAAAGTTTGGGTTTACAAGGGAGAAGTTCTTGGAAAAGTAAGAACTCTTGCAAATCCAATGGAAAGAGAAAAGAAAGAAACTTCAAAGAAGTAATATAAAGCTTATACAGGAAGGAGGAATAACGAAATGTTAATGCCTAAAAGAGTAAAACGTCGTAAGGTTCAACGTGGTAGAATGACTGGTAAAGCTACAAGAGGTAACTTTATCGCTTATGGAGATTACGGAATCCAAGCTTTAGAATGTGGTTGGATGACAAGCAACCAAATTGAAGCTGCGAGAATTGCTATAAATAGATACATCAAAAGAGGGGGAAAACTTTGGATCAAGGTATTCCCAGATAAGCCAGTAACACAAAAACCTGCTGAAACTCGTATGGGTTCTGGTAAGGGATCACCAGAATACTGGGTAGCAGTAATTAAACCTGGCAGAGTACTTTTCGAACTTACAGGAGTTCCTGAAGAGACAGCTAGAGAGGCTATGAGACTTGCTTCACATAAGCTTCCAGTAAAAACAAAGTTCGTTACAAGAAGAGACTTCGAAAAAATGGGTGGTGAAGTAAATGAAGGCTAAAGAGTTAAGTGCAGTTCGTGAAAGCGATGTATTAGAATTACAAGGAAAAGTTATGGAACTTAAAGCTGAACTTTTTAACCTTAGATTCCAACTTGCTACAGGCCAGTTAGAAAACCCATCAAGAATTAGGGAAGTTAAAAAGTCAATTGCTCAGCTTAAGACTATCCTTAGAGAAAGAGAGCTTAAGGCAAGCGCGAAATAATGAAGGGAGGTACTGCCAGTGGAAAGAGGTCTAAGAAAAGTTAGAGTTGGTAAAGTTGTATCAGACAAGATGGATAAAACTATCGTAGTAGCTGTTGCAACAAGAGTTAGACATCCGCTTTACAATAAGACTATGAAAAGAACTATTAAGTTCAAAGCTCATGATGAAAATAACTCAGTTAAAATTGGTGATACAGTAAAAATAATGGAAACAAGACCATTAAGCAAGGATAAAAGATGGAGACTTGTTGAAATTCTTGAGAGAGCTAAGTAATAAAAACGGAAGGAGGTTACTTTCATGATTCAGCAACAAACAAGGCTAAGAGTAGGAGATAACTCTGGAGCAAAAGAAATAATGTGCATTCGTGTCCTTGGTGGATCAAAAAGAAAATGGGGAAACATAGGTGACGTAATAGTAGCTAGCGTTAAAAGTGCAACACCAGGTGGAGTTGTTAAAAAAGGTGACGTAGTTAAAGCTGTTATCGTTAGATCAGTGCAAGGTGTAAGAAGAGCTGACGGTTCATACATCAAGTTCGATGAAAACGCAGCGGTAATTATCAAAGACGATAAAAACCCAAAAGGAACAAGAATTTTCGGACCTGTTGCAAGAGAACTTAGAGAAAAAGAATTCACAAAAATTCTTTCACTTGCACCGGAAGTACTATAATAGAGTAGGAGGTGGCTTAAGTGGCAAAAGTTCACGTTAAAAGAGGAGACACTGTATGTGTTATAGCAGGTAAAGATGCAAGCAAAATAGGTGAAGTTTTAAAGGTTATTCCAAAATCAAACAGAGTAATCGTTAAAGACGTAAACATGATAACTAAACATGTTAAGCCTAATGCTGCAAACAGAGAAGGCGGAATCGTTAAGAAAGAAGCACCTATAAATGCTTCAAACGTAATGCTATACTGTAAAAAATGTAGCAGTGTTACAAGAATAGCTAACAAATTCTTAGAAGACGGTTCAAAGGTTAGATATTGCAAGAAATGTAATGAGACTTTATAAAACAAGAAGGGAGGTTTTCTAAATGATACCAAGACTTAGAGAAAAGTACGAAAATGAAGTAGTACCTGCAATGCGTGAGAAGTTCGGTTATAAAAGCATTATGCAAGTACCTAAAATAGAAAAAGTAGTTGTTAACATGGGATGTGGAGATGCTAAAGACAATGCAAAGCTTCTTGACGCTGCAGTTAGCGACTTAACATTAATAACAGGACAAAAGGCTATAGTTACTAGAGCTAAAAAATCAGTAGCTAACTTTAAAATAAGAGAAGGTATGCCTTTAGGATGTAAAGTAACATTAAGACAAGCAAAAATGTATGAATTCGTTGATAAGCTTGTTAATGTAGCTCTACCAAGAGTTAGGGACTTTAAGGGTGTTTCTGGAAAAGCCTTTGATGGTAGAGGAAACTACGCTCTAGGAGTTAAGGAACAACTTATATTCCCTGAAGTAGAGTACGATAAAATAGAAAAATTAAGAGGTATGGATATAATATTCGTTACTACTGCAAAGACAGACGAAGAAGCAAAAGAACTATTAAAGCTTCTTGGAATGCCTTTTGCTCAGTAATCTAAGGAGGGAATATTGTGGCACGTAAGGCGATGATAGAAAAATGGAAGAAAGAACCAAAGTTTTCTTCAAGAGCATATACAAGATGCAGAATCTGTGGAAGACCACACTCTGTATTAAAGAAATTTGGAATTTGCAGAATTTGCTTTAGAGAACTTGCATACAAAGGAGAAATTCCTGGATGCAAGAAAGCAAGTTGGTAATATACTTTATATAAAGGAAAGGAGGCAGTATATATGGTAATGACTGATCCAATAGCTGATATGTTAACTCGTATCAGAAATGCAAATATAGTGAAACACGAAAGCGTGGAACTTCCTGCTTCAAAAATAAAGAAGGCAGTGGCTGATATACTAGTAGAAGAAGGATACCTAGTTAAGTCAGAAGATTATGTTGACGGATCTGTTCCAATGCTTAAGCTAACACTAAAGTACGGAGCAAACAAAGAAAGAGTAATTACTGGTATTAAGAGAATTTCAAAGCCAGGATTAAGAATATACGCTCAAAAGGACAATATACCAAAAGTTCTTGGTGGGCTAGGTACAGCAGTACTTTCAACTTCAAAAGGAATTATGACAGATAAAAAAGCAAGAGTTGAAGGTATTGGTGGAGAAGTTATTTGTTACATTTGGTAATTAAGAATCAATAGGAGGTGTAATTATGTCAAGAGTAGGTAGACTTCCAGTTGCTCTTCCACAAGGAGTGACTGTTACTGTTGATTCTAACAACGTTGTAACAGTGAAAGGTTCAAAAGGAACTTTAACTAAGGAAATGAGCAAACTAATAAACATCGCGGTTGAAGATAACGCAGTAGTTGTTACTAGACCTAATGATGATAAAGAAGTAAGATCACTACACGGATTAACAAGAGCTTTAATAAATAACATGGTACTAGGAGTGTCAGAAGGATATAAAAAGACACTTGATCTAGTAGGTGTTGGTTATAGAGTAACTAAACAAGGAAATAAAATCGTTCTAAATGTTGGATTCTCACATCCAGTTGAATTTGAAGAAGCTGATGGTATTACATTTGATGTACCAGGGCCAAACCAAATAATTGTTAACGGAATAAGCAAAGAGCTTGTTGGACACGTTGCAGCAAACATTAGAAGCGTAAGACCACCAGAGCCTTACAAAGGTAAAGGTATTAAATACTCTGACGAAGTTGTTAGACGTAAAGAAGGTAAGACTGGTAAGAAGTAATAGGAAAGGAGTGAGCTTTGCATGATAAATAAGCCATCCAAAAACGATCAAAGATCAAAGAGACATCTTAGAGTTCGTAAAAAAGTAACTGGAACTGCTGAGCGTCCAAGACTAAACGTATTTAGAAGTGAAAAGCATATTTATGCTCAAATTATAAATGATGTTGACGGAGTTACAATAGTTTCTGCATCATCAATTGATAAAGAACTAAAAGGAACTTTAAAACTTGGAAGCAACAAAGAAGCAGCTAAAGTTGTTGGTGAGCTTGTTGCAAAAAGAGCAGCAGAAAAGAATATCAAAGATGTAGTATTTGATAGAGGCGGATATATATATCACGGTAGAGTTAAGGAACTTGCTGAAGCAGCTAGAGAAGCAGGCCTTAACTTCTAATTTGAAGAAGGAGGGAAACAGATGAGAGTCGATCCTAGCAAGTTAAACCTTAAAGAAAAGGTTGTATTTATAAACAGAGTTGCTAAGGTTGTTAAGGGTGGAAGAAACTTTAGATTCAGCGCCCTTGTAGTAGTTGGTGACGAAAACGGACATGTAGGAACTGGAATTGGTAAAGCAACAGAAGTTCCAGAAGCTATTAGAAAAGCAATAGAAGATGCTAAGAAAAACCTTATAAAAGTAGAAATGGTTGACACTACAGTACCACATGAATCAGTAGGAGAATATGGTGCAGGTAGAGTTCTAATAATGCCAGCTAGCGAAGGTACAGGAGTTATCGCTGGAGGACCAGTGCGTGCGGTACTTGAATTAGCAGGACTTAAAGATGTAAGAGCTAAATCACTTGGTTCAAACAATCCAAGAAATATGGTAAATGCTACACTATGCGGACTTTCCAACATGAAAACAGTTGAGCAAATTGCAAAACTAAGAGGAAAGACTGTAGAAGAGATACTAGGTTAGGAGGGATTAATAGTGGCTAAAATAAAAGTAACGCTAACTAAGAGCTTAATCGGAAAAAAACCTGACCAAAAAGCAACTGTTAAAGCACTAGGACTTAAAAAACTAGGTTCAGTTGTTGAGCACGAAGCAACACCTCAAATAAGAGGTATGATCAATAAGATAGATTTTATGGTAAAAGTAGAAGAAGTTTAATATAGAGGGAGGTGCGAAAATGAGACTTCACGAATTAAGACCAGCTCCCGGTTCAGTAAAGGAGCCAAAGAGAAAAGGTAGAGGAACTGCAACAGGACAAGGTAAAACTTCAGGAAGAGGACAAAAAGGTCAAGGTTCACGTTCAGGTGGTGGAGTAAGACCAGGATTTGAAGGAGGGCAAATGCCACTTCATAGAAGACTTCCAAAGAGAGGTTTCACTAATATCTTTGCTAAAAACTATGCTGAAATCAACATAGAAACTCTAAACAGATTTGAAGATGGAACAGAAGTTACACCAGAACTTCTTAAGGAAACTAAAGTTCTTAAAAATCTTGGTGACGGAGTTAAGGTTCTTGGAAACGGGGAACTTACTAAAAAACTTACTGTAAAAGCAGCTAAATTCACTGAATCAGCTGTTAAGAAGATTGAAGCGGCCGGAGGCAAAGTAGAGGTGATATAAATTGTTTGAAACCTTACGCAAGGCATGGGGGATTCCTGACTTAAGGAAGAAACTCTTTGTTACTTTGGCACTTTTAATGGTATTCAGGGCAGGTATACATATTCCTGTTCCTGATATCAATAGAGAAGCCTTAAAGCAAATGGTAGATGGCGGACTGTTTTTCGGATTTCTTGATATATTATCAGGTGGTGGATTTAAAAACTTTAGTATATTTGCTATGGGTATAAGTCCATATATCACTTCATCAATCATAATGAGTTTACTTGCCGTAGCTGTTCCAAGACTTGAGCAACTACAAAAAGAAGGTCAAGAAGGAAGAAAGAAGATTACACAAATAACCAGATATATCACTGTGATATTTGCACTTATTCAGTCATTTGGTATGGCTGCTTACTTAAATGCAAATGGGGTTCTTGCAAACGGTTCTGCAATGAATCTAATTACTATAATGATCACTTTAACAACAGGTACATTATTTGTAATGTGGTTAGGTGAAAAAATAACTGAGTATGGTATAGGAAATGGTACATCTCTTATAATATTTGCAGGTATAATTGCTCAAATACCTTCACAGGCAGTAGAGCTTTCAGTTCTTGCAAAAGCAGGTACAATAAATATACTTCATATAATAATGATAGTTGCGTTTGCTGTGCTTGTTATACTTGGTATAGTAATTATGGATCTTGGAGAAAGAAGAATTCCTGTTCAGTATGCTCAAAGAAAAGTTGGAGCGAGAAGTTTTGGTGCTCAAAACTCTCACATTCCTATAAATGTAAACTCAACAGGAGTTATAGCAATAATATTTGCTATGTCAGTTATGCAATTCCCAATGGTTATAACACAATTATTCCTAGATCCATCTAACAAATGGCGCCAACTATTTGAAAGTGGCTCATTAAGCATAAAAGGACCTATATATCCAATTATATACGTTCTACTTATTATATTCTTTACATGGTTCTATACATCTATTACTTTTAAACCAGATGAAATGGCTGAGAATCTACAAAAAAGTGGAGGATTTATACCAGGTATTAGACCAGGTGAGCCAACAGAGAACTTTTTAACGAATGTATTAAATAGAATGACATTTATTGGAGGAGTATTTGCTTCAGTTGTTGCAATAATTCCTATATTAATAGCACAGTTTGCACCTGATTTGAAAAACTTCCAATTAGGTGGTACAACAATGCTAATTGTAGTAAATGTTGCATTAGAACTAAGAAAGCAAATAAAAGCTCAATTAGTAATGAAAAACTATGACGGTTTCTTAAAATAGATTTAATGGAGATGGTTAAATGAAAATAGTATTGCTTGGACCTCCAGGATCAGGTAAAGGAACACAAGCAAAGTTCATAGTAGAGAAATTTGGTATACCACACATCTCAACAGGAGACATATTTAGAAAAAACATAAAAGAGCAAACTCCACTAGGGGTTAAAGCTAAATCTTTTATGGATAAGGGACAATTAGTTCCAGATGAGCTTACTATAGAGATTGTTGAAGATAGACTTAAAGAAAAAGACTGTGAACAAGGATTTATGCTAGATGGTTTCCCAAGAACTGTAGCTCAAGCAGAAGCTTTAGCTAAGTTTTTAGATTCAGAAGGAACAAAACTTGATCATGTTATAAATATTAATGTTGCTGATAAAGCGCTTATAGATAGATTAACAGGTAGAAGAGTTTGCCCTAGCTGTGGAGCAAGTTTCCATGTAGTATTCAATCCACCTAAAAAAGAAGGCGTATGTGATTACTGTTCAGCTGAAGTTATTCAAAGAGCAGATGACAACGTAGAAACTGTATCAAGTAGATTAGAAGTATACGGAAGTCAAACTAAGCCTTTAATAGATTACTACGAATCAAAAGGAATACTTAGAACTATTGATGGAGAGCAAGATATTAATAAAGTATTTGCTGACATCCTAAGTGCACTAGGGAGTAGTAATTAATGATTTATCTAAAGTCAAGTAATGAAATAGATGTAATGCGTAAGGCAGGAACAATTGTAGCAGAAACTTTACTAAAAATCGAAGAAAATATTAAACCAGGAATTACAACTTTAGAGATTGACAAATTAGCAGAAGAATATATAATTAATTCTGGTGCACGTCCTTCCTTTAAGGGATATGGTGGCTTCCCTAGGTCAATATGTGCATCAATAAATGAAGAGATAGTTCATGGGATACCATCATCGAAACGAGTATTGCAGGAAGGTGACATAATTAGTGTTGACTGTGGAGCGTACTTTAAAGGATTCCATGGTGATGCAGCTAGAACCTTTGCAGTAGGTGATATTTCAGATGAAGCTAAAAAGCTGATAAATGTTACAGAGCAAAGTTTCTTTGAGGGTATAAAGTATGCTTGTGTAGGAAAAAGAATTGGAGATATTTCTAATGGTATCCAAACCTATGCTGAGAGACATGGATTCTCTTTGGTTAGGGATTACGTAGGTCACGGGATAGGTAAGGCGTTACACGAAGAACCTTCTGTTCCTAACTATGGAAAAGCAGGTAAAGGCCCAAAGCTTGCTAAAGGCATGGTGCTTGCAATAGAGCCAATGGTTAACGTTGGTGTATATGCAGCTAAGCAGCTGTCAGATGGCTGGACTGTTGTTACAGCAGACGGAAAGCTTTCTGCTCATTATGAGAACACAGTTGCTATATTAGAAAATGGTCCGGAAATACTCACACTTATAAAATAGAGGTGAATAAAAATGGGTGAAATAACCCTAGGACGAATTGTACATTCAAAAGCAGGTAGAGATAAGGATAAATATTTTGTTGTAGTTAAGATCATAGATAAAGATTATGTCTTATTATCAGATGGAAAACTTCGCAAAATAGAAAATCCTAAAAAAAAGAAAATTAAGCATTTAGTGCTTCATGATGATTTAGCTTGTTCAATAAAGGATAAACTATTAAATGGAGAACATATATTAAATGCTGACATTAAAAAATGCCTGCAGTCAATGAACTTGTTATAAGGAGGTTTGTTACCTAATGGCAAAGGATGATGTAATAGAACTACAGGGAACAGTATTAGAAGCGCTGCCAAACGCTAATTTTCAAGTTGAGCTTGAAAATGGTCATAAAATAGTAGCTCACATATCAGGAAAGCTTAGAATGAATTTTATAAGAATTCTTCCAGGCGATAAAGTAACTGTAAATGTTTCACCTTACGATTTAACTCGTGGTAGAATAGTATGGAGAGCAAAGTAGAAAAGGAGGAATAGCCATGAAGGTTAGACCATCTGTAAAACCTATATGCGAAAAATGTAAAGTTATAAGAAGACATGGCAGAGTAATGGTTATATGCGAAAACCCAAAGCATAAACAAAAACAAGGTTAATTAGAACGCGGCTGCACTAAATTTATGTTTGGTGTTTATATAAATATCTTCGAAAATGAAATAACACAGGAGGTGTAAGAGTAAATGGCTAGAATAGCTGGTGTTGACATACCAAGAGAAAAAAGAGTTGAAATAGCACTAACTTATATATATGGAATTGGTAAGCCAAGTGCACAAAAAATACTTGCTGAAACTGGTATTAGCCCAGATGTAAGGGTTAAAGACCTAAGCGAAGATGAAGTTAATATGCTTAGAGATGTTATTGGTAAAAGTTATTTAGTTGAAGGTGACTTAAGAAGAACAATAGCACTTAATATTAAGAGACTTATGGAAATCGGTTCTTACAGAGGAATGAGACATAGAAGAGGTCTTCCAGTTAGAGGTCAAAAGACTAAAACTAACGCTAGAACTAGAAAAGGACCAAAGAGAACTGTAAGTGGTAGAAAGAAAAAGTAATTAAGGAGGGAAGATGAATGGCGGCTCAAAGAGGTAAGAAAGTTAAAAGAAGAAGAGAGCGTAAAAATGTTGATCGTGGCGCAGCACATATTCAATCAACATTTAACAATACAATAGTAACTCTAACTGACACTGCCGGAAATGCAATTTCATGGGCAAGTGCTGGTGGACTTGGATTCAGAGGATCAAGAAAGAGTACTCCATTTGCAGCACAAATGGCAGCTGAAACAGCAGCTAAAGTTGCAGTTGATAACGGAATGAAAAGTGTTGAGGTTTATGTTAAGGGACCAGGATCAGGTAGAGAAGCTGCTATCAGAGCACTTCAAGCTGCAGGTCTTGAAGTAAGTCTAATAAAAGACGTAACTCCAATCCCACATAACGGATGTAGACCACCAAAAAGAAGAAGAGTCTAATTGATAGGAGGTGTAATATTAAATGGCAAGATATACAGGACCAGTTTGTAAACTATGTAGAAGAGAAGGCGTTAGATTATATCTAAAGAGTGATAAATGTTATAGTGATAAATGCCCTATAGCTAGAAGACCATATGCTCCAGGACAACATGGGCAAGGAAGAAAGAAACTTACTAACTATGGTATTCAGTTAAGAGAAAAACAAAAAGCTAAGAGAATATACGGAGTACTTGAATCACAATTCAGAGGATACTACGAAAAGGCTGAAAGCCAAAAAGGTATCGCAGGGGAAAACCTTGTTAGAATTCTTGAAACAAGACTTGATAACGTTGTATTTAGACTAGGATTTGGTGGATCAAGACCAGAAGCTAGACAATTAGTAAGACACGGACACTTTACAGTAAACGGACAAAAGGTAGATATACCTTCATACCAAATAAAAGTTGGTGACGTTGTAGCTGTTAAAGAAAAAAGTAAAGCAAGCGAGAAGTTTAAAGCAATGGCTGAAGTTGCTACTAATGCTCCAAGCTGGCTTACAGTTGACAAAGATAAGATGGAAGCATCAGTTGTAGCTCTTCCACAAAGAGAAGATGTTGATATACCAGTTAACGAAACTCTAATCGTCGAGCTATACAGTAAGTAATTTTGGTGAAGAATCAGTTGCCCTCGCCATTTTTAGGTTACCTTTT
Source organism: Bacillota bacterium (assembly GCA_023389275.1). GTDB lineage: Bacteria > Bacillota > Clostridia > Clostridiales > Caloramatoraceae > Clostridium_AB. The sequence goes on along the minus strand of JAEWEN010000012.1, from coordinate 71,031 downwards.
TTAAAAAGGAGGGTTAATATAAATGTTAGAAATAGAAAAGCCAAGATTAGAATGTGTCGAAAGCGCAGAGGATGGTTCATATGCTAAGTTTGTAATTGAACCACTTGAAAGAGGATATGGTACAACTCTTGGTAATGCAATGAGAAGAATGCTTCTTTCATCATTACCAGGAGCTGCTGTAAACTCAATCAAAATTGAAGGAGTTCTACATGAATTCTCAACTATCCCTAACGTTAAGGAAGATGCAATGGAAATCATCCTTAACATAAAAGGCTTAGCAGTTAAAGTTGAAGGAGAAGTTCCTAAAACTGCTGTTATAGATGTAGTTGGGCCAGCTGTTGTAACAGGTGCAGATATAAAGTCAGATGGTGGAGTAGAGATTGTAAATAAAGATCACTACATAGCTACCGTTAGTGAGGGCGGAAGACTTTATATGGAGCTTATTATTGACAGAGGTAGAGGATATGTTCCAGCAGAAAAAAATAAGTCTACTAATCAGCCAATAGGTTTAATACCAGTAGATTCTATTTACACTCCAACAAAAAGGGTAAACTATAGTGTAGAAAATACACGTGTTGGTCAAATTACTGACTACGATAAGCTAACTCTTGAAATTTGGACTAATGGAGCTATAACTCCAGATGAAGCTATAAGCATATCATCTAAAATATTAATAGAACACTTCAAGTTATTCCTAAGCTTTGGAGGACATGATGATAATGTTGAAATAATGGTTGAAAAAGAAGAAGATAAAAAAGATAAACTTCTTGAAATGACCATTGAAGAACTAGATCTATCTGTTAGATCATATAACTGCCTAAAAAGAGCAGGAATCAACAGTGTTTATGAACTAGTTCAAAAATCAGAAGAAGATATGATGAAGGTTAGAAACCTTGGTAAAAAATCTCTAGAAGAAGTAGAACAAAAACTAAAAGCACTAGGATTTGATTTAAGAAAAAACGACGAATAGGAGGGATTTTAAGTGGCAGGATACCGTAAGCTAGGACGTCCATCTGATCAAAGAAAAGCTATGTTAAGAAACCTTGTAACTAGTTTCTTTAAGTCAGAAGACGGAAAAATAATAACTACGGAAGCAAGAGCTAAGGAAGTTAGAAGCATAGCTGAAAAAATGATTACTCTAGGAAAAAGAGGAGATCTTCATGCTAGAAGACAAGTTCTTGCGTATGTAACTGAAGAAGCTGTAGTTGCAAAACTATTTTCAGATATAGCGCCAAAGTACCAAGAGAGAAATGGTGGATACACAAGAATAATTAAAATGGGTCCAAGAAGAGGAGATTCAGCAGAATCAGTAATTCTTGAGCTTGTTTAATTAAAAATAAAAAGTAATATACTTTTTAATAATAGTGTTAATGTGGGATTAAGTTAAGTATGACTATACTTAATCCCTTTTTAATATTTAAAAATAGAAGCATTAAAACAAGTAGGTGCTTAAAATGAATAATCGTATGTTAGAAGCTAAAAGTGTATATTTTTCATATAAAGCAGAAGATAGTGAAAAATTAGTTTTAGATAATGTTAATTTATCTATAAATAAAGGAGAGTTTGTTGTAATACTTGGTCACAATGGATCAGGTAAGTCAACAATAGCTAAGCATTTCAATGCAATACTTACACCTGATAGCGGAGATATAATAGTAGAGGGACTTAGTACAAAAGATGAAAAAAATATATGGCAAATAAGGCAAAAAGCTGGAATGGTATTTCAAAATCCAGATAATCAAATTGTTGCAACTATTGTAGAAGAAGATGTAGCATTTGGACCTGAAAATTTAGGTGTGCCTTCTGATGAAATAAGACTTAGAGTCGATGAATCATTAAATGCAGTAAATATGATTGAATATAAACTTCACGGTCCACATCTTTTATCAGGTGGACAAAAACAAAGGGTAGCAATAGCAGGAGTACTTGCTATGAAACCAGATTGTATTATATTAGATGAGCCAACAGCTATGCTTGATCCTAAAGGAAGAAAAGAAGTTATTTCTACAATAAAAAAGCTTAATAAAGAAGAAAATATAACTATTGTTTTAATAACTCATTATATGGAAGAAGCAGTACAAGCAGATAGAGTTATAGTAATGGACTCAGGAAAGCCTATTGTAGACGGAACCCCAAGAGAGGTTTTTAAAGAGGTTGAAAAACTTAAAAAAATAGGACTCGATGTGCCTCAAGTAACTGAATTGGCATATGAGTTAAGACAAAGCGGAGTGGCTTTAAAAGAAGATATTTTAACCATAGAAGAGATGGTGAATGAGATATGTCAATTAAAGTAGAGAATTTAACATATAAATATGGTGTTGGTTCTCCTTTTGAGAAAACAGCACTAGATGATGTTTCTTTAGAAATAGAAGACGGAGAATTTATAGGACTTATAGGGCACACAGGATCAGGTAAGTCAACTCTTATTCAACAATTTAATGGGCTTTTAAAGCCAACTAATGGAAGTATATATATAGATGATGTATGTATTACAAATAAAGACACAGATCTTAATAAAATAAGACAAAAAGTAGGATTAGTATTTCAATATCCTGAATATCAACTTTTTGAAGAGACTATAGAAAAAGACGTTTCATTTGGACCTAAAAATTTAGGCCTATCAGATGATGAAGTTTTATCACGTGTAAAAAGAGCTCTTAAAGTAGTTGGTATGGATTATGAAAAGTATAAAAATGTTTCTCCTTTTGATTTAAGTGGAGGACAAAAAAGAAGAGTTGCAATAGCAGGAGTTATTGCAATGGAACCTAAGGTTCTTATATTAGATGAGCCAACTGCAGGACTTGATCCTAAAGGTAGAGATGAAATATTACGAGAAATAAAAAATCTTCACAATGAATATAAAATGACAATAATTTTAGTATCACATAGCATGGAGGATATGGCAAATGTTGCTGATAGACTTATTGTTATGTCAAAGGGTAAAAATGTACTTATGGGAAGACCAAAGGAAGTATTTAAGGAAATTGATACTTTAGAGAAAATAGGTCTTGCTGTTCCTCAAATAACTTATTTAATAAGAGAACTTCGTAGTAAAGGATTTAATATTAGCAATGATATTATTACTATTGAAGAAGCAAAAGAAGCTATACTTAGCATATTTAAGGAGAAAAAATAATGCTTAAAGATATAACTATAGGACAGTATTTACCTGGAAATTCATTTGTACATAAACTAGACCCTAGAGTAAAAATATTATTGTCGTTATTATATATAGCTATATTATTTATAGTAAATAATTTCTATGGTTATATAGCCATAGCTGTGTTTACTGTTTTTACTATAAGATTAGCAAAAATTCCTTTAAGCTATATTTTTAAAGGATTAAAACCAATACTTTGGATTATTGTATTTACTGCAATTTTAAATATATTTTTAACACCAGGAGATATTATATATCAACTAGGTCCACTAAAAATAACAGATAAAGGTGTATCAATAGCTGTATTTATGGTTTTAAGATTAGTATTTTTAATTATGGGAACATCAATACTAACTCTTACAACATCTCCTATAGCTTTAACCGATGGAATAGAAAGATTACTTAATCCTTTTAAAAAAGTTGGTCTTCCAGCTCATGAGCTTGCTATGATGATGACCATAGCTTTAAGATTTATACCAACTTTAATAGAAGAAACAGATAAAATAATGAAAGCACAAATGGCAAGGGGAGCTGATTTTGAATCAGGCTCTATAGTTAAAAGAGCAAAAAGCTTAGTTCCTATTTTAGTACCCTTATTTATAAGCTCATTTAGAAGAGCTGAGGATCTTGCAACTGCAATGGAAGCAAGATGTTATAGAGGGGGAGAAGGAAGAACTAGATTAAAGCAGCTTCACGTAGAGAAAAGAGATTATATAGCAATTACTTCACTAATAATATTACTAGTAATATCAATATTAAGTAGGAAATTATAATGCGAAATATAAAACTTACTTTAGAATATGATGGAACAAATTACTGCGGATGGCAAAGACAGAAAAATGGGATTTCTATAGAAGAAACCTTAGAAAAGGTTATCATAAACCTTTTAAAAGAAGACATAAAGATTATGGGAGCTAGTAGAACTGATTCAGGAGTACATGCAATGGGGCAAGTTGCTACCTTTAAAAGTAGCACAAAAATACCATGTAGTAAAATTCCTGGAGCCATTAATTCAAAACTACCAAAGGATATTAAGGTAGTTTTAGCAGAAGATGTAGATATGGATTTTCATCCTATTTACTCATGCAAAAGAAAAGCCTATACGTATAAAATATTTAATAGAAAAACACCTAGCGCGTTAATGAATAACTATCATTGGCATGTAGGCTATGATCTTGATTTTCTTAATATGCAAAAAGCATGTAAGTACTTTATAGGAGAACATGATTTTTCCGCTTTTAAGTCCCAAGGAGGTTCAGCTGCAACATCCACTAGGGAAATATATGACCTTAATCTTAAAAAAGATAGGGATAATATAACACTTTATATAGAGGGAAATGGTTTTCTTTATAATATGGTAAGGATTATAACAGGAACTTTAGTAGATGTTGGTAGGGGAAAAATCCATTATACTAACATTGAAAGTATTATAAAGTCTAAAGATAGGAAAAAAGCTGGAGTAACAGCTAAACCTAATGGGCTTTATCTTCAAAAAGTTTACTATTGATATTGACACACTAGGCTCGATGTATTAAAATAAATAATGGTGTAAAACGGTTAAACAAGATCCACTAGCCCCGGATCTTTAATATAGATTATTTACACATATGTAACTAAGATCAGGGAGGGTAAAAAACATGAAGTCATACATGGCAAAAGCAGAAGATGTACAAAGAAAATGGTATGTTGTTGATGCTGCTGACAAAACACTAGGAAGACTTTCAAGTCAAATAGCAACAGTTCTTAGAGGAAAGCACAAGCCAACATATACACCAAATGTTGATACTGGAGATTTTGTTATAGTAATTAACGCTGACAAAATAGTTTTAACAGGAAACAAATTAAATGATAAACTATATAGACACCATTCACTATATCCAGGTGGACTAAAAGAAATATCATACAAAAAAATCATGGCAGAGAAACCAGAATTAGCTGTTGAAGAAGCAGTAAGAAGAATGCTTCCAAAAGGATCACTTGGTAGACAAATGTTCAAGAAGCTAAAAGTATACAGAGGAACAGAGCACAATCATGAAGCACAAAAGCCAGAAGTGCTTGAGTTCAAATATTAATTAGTGGATTGAAGGGAGGATTTTCGAATGGAAAGAGTACAATACTGTGGAACAGGTAGAAGAAAGACTTCTGTAGCAAGAGTTAGACTAGTACCTGGAGATGGAAAAATAGTTGTTAATAAAAGAGATATAGAAAACTACTTTGGACTAGAAACACTTAAGGTTATAGTTAAGCAACCACTTAACTTAACTGGTACAATTGATAAGTACGATGTACTTGTTAACGTACATGGTGGAGGATTTACAGGTCAAGCTGGAGCTATCAGACACGGAATTTCTAGAGCTTTAGTTCAAGCTGATGCTGAAATCAAACCAGTTCTTAAAAGAGCAGGATTCCTTACAAGGGACCCAAGAATGGTTGAGAGAAAGAAATACGGTCTTAAAAAAGCAAGAAGATCACCACAATTCTCAAAGAGATAGTATTTTATCAAAGAGATGTTTTTCAAAGATTTATTCTTTGGAAAGCATCTTTTTTTATTTAAATGTAATTACAATTATAGTATTATATGGTTTTTAAAGGGGAGAAAACCTTTTTTACAATTAAATATATAAAACAAAAAGCCCTTAATCAATAGGGCTTTTTTGTTTTTCTTGAAAATAATTTTCTATTCCATAGAAAATAGCAGCTGAAATTTTATTTTGGTAATCTTTATTTTTTAAAAGACCTTCTTCATATGGATTAGATAAAAATCCACATTCTACAATAACAGAAGGAACTTTATTATTTTTTAATATAAAATAAGTATTTGACTCTTTTTCTACTCTTTTATTATTAGGATCTACGTTTTTTATTATAGAGTCTTGGATTGATTTTGCGAGAATTTTTCCATCTTCATTTCCTTTTTGATAAAATACTTGAGCTCCTTTAGAATTTGGAAAACTATTAAGATGAATACTTATAAACATAGAAGCGTTATATTCTTTTATAAAATCTTTTCTTTTTTTAAGGTCTTGTTGTTTCTTACTTTTTCCACTTCCATATTCACCATAAAGATCTTCATCTTCTTCTCTAATCATTACACATGTATAACCGTTTTCTTCTATGTAATACTTTAAGTTTTTAGCTATAAGAAGATTGATATCCTTTTCTAAGGTTCCTCCTTTACCTACTGCACCTCCGTCAACCCCTCCATGTCCTGCATCTATAATAATTGTTTTATTATAATTAGAGTCTTTTTCAAATATTTTATTAGTAAATGTATGTAAGTAGGATATATCGAGAATCAATATTAAAACAACTAAGAGACAAACTATAATGCTATTTAAAATAGCATATTTTTTTTTCAAATTATTCACTCTCCCTAAAATTCACTTTTTATATAACAATATATGAATGTTAATATTATAAAAATTACTAAAATAATTTTAAAATATGTATTGACTATATTTAGTTAAGGTATTAAAATCATTATTAAAACTTATAAAGAAATTAGCAGTACTTACATTTAATATATATTTTTAAAAAAATTAAATTATTATGGATGTATTGACATTATTCTTCAATTATAGTATATTAACTTACAATAATAAGTTGAATTTTAATTTAATTACAAATGATGTAAGAAAAATGTAATTTATTTTACATTTAACTCAATAAAGTAAAAACTATGAAAGGGACAAGTAAATATATAAAGCTTTTACAGAGAGTAGATCCATGGCTGAAAGATTTACAGAAAAGAAAATATATTGAATATCACCCTGGAGTTGAGGGCTGAAAATTTATATTAGATTATTAGGCTTTTCCGGCAATGTCGTTAAATATATTAAGAAAGAAATTTGGGTGGTACCGCGATAGACTTCTCGCCCCATGTAAGATTACATATGGTAGGCGTTGTAAGGTCTATTTTTTTTATATTATTTTAGTGAATAATATGGTGCTAGTTAATATAAAATGTACAGAATATACTTTATATATTTTTTATTTATAAATGTCATAATAATAAAAATTATACAAAGCTCCGCATAGACTTTTCGCCTAGTGGTGTAAGGTCTATTTTTTATTAAATAGTTATAAAGTTAAAGTGATATAAATCCTAAATACTTTAGGATAAAATATATAAAAATTATTAAATTTTAAGGGGGACTTAATCATGGCTAAAATGTATTATGATAGCGATGCAAATCTAGATTTATTAAAAGGGAAAAAGGTAGCAATTATTGGTTATGGAAGTCAAGGACATGCTCATGCACTAAATCTTAAAGATAGTGGTGTTGATGTATGTATAGGATTATACAAGGGAAGTAAATCATGGGCTAAAGCTGAAGAGGCAGGACTTGAGGTATTTGAAGCTGCTGAAGCTGCACAAAAATCAGATCTTATAATGATTCTTTTACCAGACGAGAAACAAGGTAAAGTATACAAAGAAAGTATAGCTCCAAACTTAACAAGTGGAAAAGCATTATTATTTGCTCACGGATTTAACATTCATTATGGACAAATCGTTCCTCCAGCTGATGTTGACGTATTTATGGTAGCTCCAAAAGGACCTGGACACACTGTAAGAAGTCAATACCAAGAAGGAAGAGGAGTTCCATGTTTAATAGCTATTCACCAAGATGCAACTGGAAAAGCTAAAGACATTGCACTAGCTTATGCTAAAGGAATCGGTGGAGCTAGAGCTGGAGTTTTTGAAACAACATTTAAAGAAGAAACAGAAACAGACCTATTCGGTGAACAAGCAGTTCTTTGTGGAGGTACTTCAGAACTTGTTAAAGCTGGATTTGATACTTTAGTAGAAGCTGGATACTCACCAGAAATGGCATACTTTGAGTGTCTACATGAGCTTAAACTAATCGTTGACCTTATGAACGAAGGCGGACTTGAGTACATGAGATATTCAATTTCAGACACAGCTGAATACGGAGACTACTCAGTTGGTAAGAGAATAATAACTGATGATACAAGAAAAGAAATGAAAAAAGTTTTATCAGAAATTCAAGATGGAACATTTGCTAGAAACTGGCTACTTGAAAACCAAGTTGGTAGACCAGCATTTACTTCAGTAAGAAGACAAGAAGCAGAACATGAAATCGAAGTAGTTGGAAAAGAACTAAGAAAAATGATGTCATGGACTAAAAAATAAAAATAAATTTTATCTTTCAAATGTAAGGAGGAACTAATCTTGTGTAAGGGTTTAAGTAATGTTTTCATATATGACACAACCCTAAGAGATGGCTCCCAAGGTGAGGGAATATCCTTTACTTTAGAGGATAAGCTTAAAATTGTAAAAAAATTAGATGAGTTTGGAGTAAACTACATAGAAGCAGGTAATCCAGGGTCTAACCCGAAAGACTTAGAATTTTTTAAAGAGATTAAAGATTATAAGCTTAATTCAAAACTTGTTGCATTTGGAAGCACTAGAAGAGTGGGAATAAAGGCAGAGGATGATAAGGGACTAAAGTCCCTTCTTTCTGCTAATACACCTGCAGTTGCAATATTCGGTAAAAGCTGGGATCTTCATGTAACTGATATTATAAGAACAACATTAGATGAAAATCTAAGCATGATAGAAGACACTGTTAAATATATGAAGTTAATGGGTAAAGAAGTTATTTTTGATGCTGAACACTTTTTTGATGGCTACAAAAATAATAAAGAATATGCGCTGAATAGCTTAAAAAGTGCTGAAAAAGCAGGAGCCGACTTTGTTGTATTATGTGATACTAATGGCGGAACAATGCCATGGGAAGTAGAAACAATAGTAAAAGATGTTTTAAAAAACGTTAATGTTAAAGTAGGTATCCATTGTCATAATGACACTGGTATGGCAGTAGCAAACTCAGTTGTAGCAGCTAAGTGTGGAGTAGTTCAAATACAAGGAACTATAAACGGATATGGCGAAAGATGTGGTAATGCCAACCTTATAACTATAATAGGAAATCTTAACTTAAAGTTAAATATAGATTGCTTAACAAAGAATAATATTAGTCAGCTTACTAACGTATCAAAAGCAGTTGCAGAAATTGCTAACATGACACATGATAAATCCTATCCATACGTTGGGGCAAGCTCATTTGCTCATAAAGGTGGAATGCATATAGATGGAGTTTGTAAAAACTCTGTTTCATTTGAACACATTAATCCTGAAGTAGTAGGAAATGAGAGAAGATTCTTAATGTCAGAAGTTTCAGGAAAAAGTACAATATTATCTAGTATTCAAAAAATTGTTCCTAATATAAGGAAAGATTCAAAAGAAGCACAGGATATGGTAGATATGCTTAAAAAGCTTGAGTATGAGGGGTATCAATTTGAAGGTGCTGAAAGTTCTTTTGAACTTGTAATTAGGAAATGTCTTGGAAAAACAAAGGAATTTTTTAAAGTTATAAATTGTAGAGTAATAGAAGAAGCAACTGAGGATTCAGTTTCTTGTGCAATGATAAAGCTAAAAGTAGATGGAAAAGAAGAGGTAACAGCAGCAGAGGGAGATGGACCTGTAAATGCTATGGATAAAGCTTTAAGAAAAGCTTTATTAGTTTTCTATCCTGAAATTAAAAATATTAAGCTAACAGATTACAAGGTACGTGTACTTGATACAGATAAAACTACAGGAGCTAGAGTTCGCGTTCATATAGAAACATCTGATGGAGATATTTCATGGGGAACTGTTGGTGTATCAACAAATATTATAGAAGCTAGCTGGAGAGCGCTTTTAGATTCAATAGTTTATTTCCTTTATAGGGAAATAGATAAAAAATCAAACTAAGGAAGGGGAATTTAGATATGGGTATGACAATGACTCAAAAAATATTAGCAGCTCATGCAGGTCTTAAAGAAGTTAAGGCGGGACAACTTATTAAGGCTAAACTTGATTTGGTTCTTGGAAATGACATAACTACACCTGTTGCTATAAAAGAGTTTAGAAAAGTAGGAAAAAATGAGGTGTTTCATAAAGGGAAAATAGCTATAGTTCCTGATCACTTTACACCTAATAAAGATATAAAATCAGCAGAACAAGTTAAATTTATAAGAGAATTTGCTAATGAAAAAGAAATAGAAAACTTTTTTGAAGTTGGAGAAATGGGAATTGAGCATGCACTACTTCCTGAAAAAGGTTTAGTAGTTGCAGGAGACGTTGTAATTGGAGCAGACTCACATACTTGTACTTATGGAGCACTTGGTGCATTTTCAACAGGTATTGGAAGTACTGACATGGCAGCTGGTATGGCTACAGGAGAAGCTTGGTTTAAAGTTCCTGAAGCTATAAAATTTAATCTTACAGGAAAACTACAAAAGTGGGTTTCAGGTAAAGATGTTATATTACACATTATTGGAATGATAGGTGTTGACGGAGCACTTTATAAGTCAATGGAATTTACAGGAGATGGACTTAAAAACCTATCAATGGATGACAGACTTTCAATGGCTAATATGGCAATTGAAGCTGGAGCAAAAAATGGAATATTTGAAGTAGACGAAAAAACTATTGAATACATTAAAGAGCATTCAACTAAAGAATATACTGTATATACTGCAGATGAAGATGCTGAGTATTCAAAAGTTATAAATATAGATTTATCAGAAATAAAATCAACAGTGGCATTCCCACACCTACCTGACAACACAAGAACAATTGATAATGTTGGAGAAGTTGAAATAGATCAAGTAGTTATTGGTTCTTGTACAAACGGTAGAATAGAAGATATTAGAGTAGCAGCTCAAATTTTAAAAGGTAAAAAGGTACATAAAAGAGTAAGACTTATTGTGTTCCCAGCTACTCAAAAAATATGGCTTCAAGCACTTAGAGAAGGACTACTTGAAACATTAGTAGAAGCAGGAGCAGCAGTTAGTACTCCTACTTGTGGACCATGTCTTGGAGGACATATGGGAATACTTGCTAAAGGTGAAAGAGCAGTTGCAACTACAAACAGAAACTTTGTAGGAAGAATGGGTCACCCAGAAAGTGAAGTATATCTATCAAGCCCAGCTGTTGCAGCAGCATCAGCAATCACAGGAAAAATATCTTCACCAGAGGAGGTTATGTAATTATGGTAAAAGGTACAGTTATAAAATATGGAGATAATATAGATACAGATGTTATAATTCCTGCAAGATACCTTAATACATCAGACCCAGCAGAGCTTGCTAGCCACTGTATGGAAGATTTAGATGTAAATTATCCTGAAAGAGTTAAAACAAATAAAATAATGGTAGCTGGAAAAAACTTTGGATGTGGTTCTTCAAGAGAGCACGCTCCTATAGCTATTAAAGTAGCTGGAACTCAGTGTGTAATAGCAGAAACTTTTGCAAGAATATTTTATAGAAACTCTATAAATATAGGTCTTCCAATAATGGAGTGTCCAGAGGCAGCTGTTGACATAGAAGACGGAAATGAAGTAGAAGTTAATTTCTCAACAGGTGAGATTAAAAATATTACTAAGGGAAAAGTATATAAAGCAGCACCATTCCCTGAATTTATGCAAGAGATAATTGCAGCAGACGGACTTATTAACTATATAAAGAAAGGGGAAAATAAATAATGACTACAACATATAAATTAGCTGTTATGCCTGGAGATGGAATAGGACCAGAAATAATAAATCAAGCTAAAAAAGTTTTAAATTCAATAGAGAAAAAATATGATGTTAAATTTGATTGTACAGAGGTACTTATGGGAGGAGTAGCAATTGATGCTACAGGAGAACCATTACCTAAGGAAACAATAGATACATGTTTAAAAAGTGATGCAGTTCTTTTAGGAGCTGTTGGAGGACCTAAATGGGATAATCTACCTGGAGATAAAAGACCAGAGGCAGGACTTCTTGGAATAAGAAAAGAACTAGGAGTTTATGCAAACCTAAGACCAGCAGTACTTTTCCCACAACTTAAATCAGCTTCAAACCTAAAACCAGAAGTACTAGGTGATGGACTTGATATTATGATAGTTAGAGAGCTTATTGGTGGAGCTTATTTTGGAGAAAAGAAAAGAATAGACCTTGAAGATGGTGGACAAAGAGCTTGGGACACTATGGTTTATGAAACTAAGGAAATTGAAAGAATAGCTAAAATGTCATTTGAAATAGCTAGAAAAAGAAATAATAAATTAATGCTTGTAGACAAATCAAACGTTCTAGAGTCATCAAGACTTTGGAAAGAAGTTGTTTACAAAATGGCTGAGGATTATAAAGATGTAGAACTTAGCCAAATGTATGTTGATAATGCAGCTATGCAGCTTATAAGAAATCCAAAACAATTTGATGTTATAGTAACTGAAAACACATTTGGAGATATTATAAGTGATGAGGCTTCAATGCTTACAGGTTCACTTGGAAACTTACCATCAGCATCACTTGGAGATGGAAAAGTAGGACTATACGAGCCAATTCACGGATCTGCTCCTGATATAGCAGGACAAGATATTGCAAACCCAATAGGAACTATAATGAGTGTTGCTATGATGCTTCGTTATAGCTTTAATATGGATGATGCTGCAAATGATATAGAAAAAGCTATATCAAATGTTCTTGATAAAGGATATAGAACAGGAGATATTATGCAAGAAGGTATGACTAAAGTTGGTTGCGAAAAAATAGGAGATTTAATAGCTAGCGAAATCTAGTTAAATTTAACTAAAGGGGGAATTATTTATGAAGGTAGCAGAAGCAATTGTTAGATGTCTAGAATCTGAGGGTATAAAGCTAGTCTTTGGTTATCCAGGGGCTACAGTGGTTCCTATATATGAAGTCTTAAGAACCTCTAGTATAACTCATATACTCTCAAGACATGAACAAGCTGTAGGCCACGGTGCAAATGGATATGCAAGGGTTAAGGGAAAACCTGCAGTCTGTTTTGCAACTTCAGGACCTGGAGCTACAAACATAATTACATCTATAGCAACAGCATATATGGATTCAATTCCCCTTGTTGTTATAACTGGGCAGGTAAAGCTATGTAATGTAGGAAAAGATGTTTTTCAAGAAGCTGATGTAACAGGAGCAACAGAATGTTTTACTAAATATTCTTATCTTGTTAAAGAAGCTAAAAAAGTTCCTGAGATAATTAAAGAAGCATTTCATATAGCTGGAACAGGAAGACCTGGACCTGTTCTTATAGATATACCACTAGATATACAAAATGAGGAAATAGGGGAATTTGATTACGAAGCTATTAAGGTAGATAAAAGAGGATACAAGCCTACATATAAAGGTCATAAGGGACAAATTAAAAAAGTAATTGATGAGCTTAAAAATAGTACAAAACCACTACTTTGCATAGGTGGAGGAGTTAAACTTTCAAATGCAAAAAAAGAAGCAAATGAACTATCATTAAAAGCTAAAATACCAGTGGTTTATACTTTAATGGGAAAAGACAGTGTTTATGAGGATAATCCATACTTAGTTGGACAAATAGGATCTCATGGAAAGTTAAGTGCAAATAATGCTATAAATGAGGCAAATTTAATAATATTTGTTGGAACTAGAATAGGCGATAGATCTATGGCTAAATGTAAGGATATAGAAAAAAGCGCAACTATAATACATATAGACATTGATCCAGCTGAAATAGGTAAAAATATAGGAAGTTCTATTCCTGTAGTTGGAGACTGTAAAAATATATTAAGTGAAATACTAGAAGATATAGAAGAACTTAATACTGACAGTTGGATTGAAAAAGTTACATTTGATAAAAAAGCATTAAAATTATCAGAAATCTCTTCAGATAATTATGTAAGTGCAAAATTTGCAGTTGAAAAACTATCAGAAATTGCTTCAGATGATGCTATATTTATAACAGATGTTGGTCAAAACCAAATATGGGCAGCTCATAATATAGAGATAAAAGGCAATAGAAGATTTTTAACAAGTGGTGGACTTGGAACTATGGGATATTCTCTTCCAACTGCTGTAGGAGCAAGATTTGCAGCAGATGATAATTCACAGGTTATATCTTTATTTGGAGACGGGGGATTCCAAATGAGTATGTTTGAACTTGGAACTATTATGGAACATAATCTTGATCTTAAAATGATACTTTTAAATAATGATGGATTAGGAATGGTTCGTGAAATGCAAAAGAATATGTACAGCCATCCTTTTGGAACTTTATTTTCTAAAAGTCCTGACTTTATAAAGCTAGTTGAAGCATATGGTATAAAGTGTAAAAGAGTTTACAACAATTCTGAGGTTGAATCAGCTATAAAAGAAGCCTTAATGCACAAGGGCCCATACTTTATAGAATTTATGGTTGATCCAAAAGAAGTAACTCTTTAAGGGGGATTTAGAGTATGAAAAAGCATATATTATCAGTATTAGTAGAAAACCAATCAGGTGTTTTAAGTAAAATATCTGGACTTTTTAGTAGAAGAGGATATAACATAGAAAGTTTAACAGTTGGAACAACAGAGGATCCTAAAATATCTAGAATGACTATTTCATTATATGGGGATGAATATATAGTAGAGCAAATAACAAAACAATTAAATAAATTAATTGATGTTATTAAAATAATAAAAATTGAGGATTCAACTAGTGTACTTCGTGAACTTGCTTTAATTAAGGTTCACTGTAATCACGAAACTCGCTCTGCAATAATTGAAAATGTAAATATATTTAGAGGTAGTGTTGTAGATATTAATAAAAAAACTATGACTGTAGAAGTTACAGGTGATTGTGAAAAAATAACTGCGTTTATTGAGGTAATGAAACCTTTTGGGATAAGAGAAATGGTTAGAACTGGGGTTACAGCATTAGAGCGTGGTGGACAATATTTATCAAAAAAATAAAAATATAGTGAGGGAAACAATGTTTTCCTCACTATATTTTTTATTTTATTAAATTTTTAAAAAATACACATAAATCTACAAAATTATTTCCTATATATACTATTATTTTTGTAGTTTAATTTATATAAAGAATCTATTAATAATGATATAATAATAATAATCAGTATTATATCGAAAAGAGGTGCAACATGGAAATAAATAAAGAATTTGATAAAGTTATAGATAGAAATGGGACAAACTGTTGTAAATGGGATAATAGATTTGAAGTGTTTGGAGAAGATGTTATTCCACTATGGGTAGCAGATATGGATTTTAAAGCACCATCTAAAGTTTTAGACGCTATTAAAGAAAGAGTAGATCATGGAGTTTTAGGATATACATATATGAAAGGTGATGATTATAAACCTTTTGCAGATTATATGGATAGAAAATATGCTATAAAAATAAATCCAGATGAAATATTAAATACTACAGGAGTAGTGTCTGCAATAGCTTTAAGTATACTTGCTAATACAAATGAAGGAGATGCTGTAATGATACAGACTCCTGTTTATCATAAGTTTAAAGAAATAATTGAACAAAACAATAGAAAAGTTGTAGTAAATCCTCTTATGAATAAAGGAGGAGTTTACTGTATAGATTTTATTGATTTTGAAAAGAAAATAATAGAAAATAACGTAAAAATGGTTATATTAAGTAATCCACATAATCCTGTAGGAAGAGTATGGATGCTTGAAGAATTAGAGCTAATGGTTGATATATGTCAAAGAAATAATGTAATTATTTTCTCAGATGAAATACACGCAGATATAGTTTTTAGTGGAAACAACTATAACTCAATGCTTTATTTTAGACAAGTTTATGAAAATATTATAATTGCATTATCTCCAAGTAAAACATTTAACTTAGCATCTTTATATTTTTCAATGGTTATTACTCCAAATGAAAAAATAAAAGAAAAAATTGCTTCATGGATAAGTAGAGTATGTATACCAGGAGTAAATGCACTTAACTATGTAGGTGCTATGGCAGCATATGAACATGGCGAGCAGTGGTTAGATGAAATGCTTAAATATGTTTATGATAATATGACATATGTTATAAAGTTCTTTAAAGAAAATATGCCAGAGGTAAAAGCAATAAGACCACAGGGAACTTATTTAATGTGGTTAGATTTTACTAGAGTATTTAAAACATCTAAGGAGCTAGATGAATTCTTAATAAACAGGGCAAAAGTAGGATTAAATAGTGGCGCTTCTTTTGGTGAAGAAGGAGAAGGATTTGCAAGACTTAATGCTGCATGTTCAAGAAGTACATTAGAAGAGGCTTTAAATAGAATATTAAACGCATATAAAAATAGATAGTAAAAATCCCTATATGAATATTCATATAGGGATTTTTTTATTTAAATTATAAAGTATTCATAATTTGATGAAAGTTAAATAGATATTTAAAAAAGGGATAAATAGATAAAAAGAAAGAGGTGTTTATGTGTTAACACAAAAATCATTAAAGCTTGTATCAGATAGACAGCATATGGTAGATGTTCTTATGAATGAAAAAGTTTATGCAGATAAGGTTCTTAAAAACGGAAAAGTTATTAATGTAATTACTAGAGAAATATATGAGGCAGATGTTGCAATAGATGGAGAATATATTTTAATGGTAGGAGATTGTGAAAGCCTTATAGGTGAAAAAACAAAGGTTATAGACTGCACAGGAAAATATATATCTCCAGGATTTATAGACTCTCACATGCACTTTGAAAGTGCAATGCTTACAGCTAGTGAGTTTTCAAGAATATCAATTCCAACAGGAACAACATGTTTAATATCAGATCCACATGAAATAGGAAATGTTTTAGGTCCTATTGGTATAAAAGCAATGGCTGATGAGGTAAAAACTCTTCCAAATCATGTTTATTTAAGGGTTCCAGCACTTACTCCAGATTCACCAGGTCTTGAAACAGCAGGATACAATATTACATCTAAGGATATACCAGAGCTTTTATCTTACCCTAGTGTAACTGGAATTGGAGAAACTCAAGGGGTTAGTGCAGTAAAGTGGGTATATAAACATAATCCAGCTGTTTTTAGAGATACAATAATATCAACAGTTTATGCAAGGGAAAATGGACATAAAATAGATGGAAATGCTCCAGAGCTTTTTGGAGCAGAGCTTGCAGCGCATATTATAGCAGGTGGATGTGATATATCATGTCATGAAACAACAACAAAGTTAGAGGCAATTGAAAAGTTAAGATATGGTGTATATATGTTAATGAGAGAAGGCTCTACACAAAGAAATATGCCAGAGTGTATAAAAGCAGTAACAGAGGAAGGCCTTGATTCAAGACGTGCTATACTTGCAACAGATGATATGTTAGCTGAAGATATAGTATCTAAAGGACATATGAATGATATTATAAGAAGAACTATTAAAGAAGGTGTAAACCCAGTTGAGGCTATACAAATGGCGACTATAAATGCTGCTACTTTCCAAGGCCTTTTTGAAATAGGAATTTTGGCTCCAGGAAAATATGCAGATATAGCTGTTATAGATTCTCCTTTAGAAAATATGAATGTTACAAGTGTTTATTTAAAAGGAGAGCACGTAGCTGAAAAAGGTGAGCTTTTAATAAATATACCAAGCTATATCTATCCAGATGAAGTTAAAAATTCAGTAAATAGAAGCCCTATAAATGTTGAGGATATTAAAATAGAACATACAGGGGATAGAGCAAAGGTTCGCTGCATTGGTCTTGTTTTAGATCAAAACTTAACAGAATCATTTGAAGAAGAGCTTAAAGTTAAAAATGGTTATATAGAACCTAATATAGAAGAAGATATTCTCCCAATAGCTGTTATAGGAAGATATGGACAGATAGATATAGGATCTGCATTTGTTAAAGGATTTAAAATGACTAAAGGTGCATTTGCAGAAACAGTATCACATGATACCCACAATATTATAGTTGTTGGAACAAACTATGAGGATATGGTACTTGCAGTTAACAAGGTTATTGAAATGAAAGGTGGAGTTGCAGTTGCTAATGACGGTAAAGTAATTGATGAAATGCCACTGAAAATAGCAGGACTTATGACAGATGAGCTTAATGCATATGAACTTACAGATAAAATGATTAGCCTTCATAAAACTGTAAAGGAGAAACTAAACTGTAAAGCTCATGCTCCATTTATGCATTTAGCATTTTTATCACTAACTACTAGTCCTAAATGGAAAATAACTGATAAAGGAATAGTTGACGCTAATAATTACTGTACAATTCCAGTTATTATAGAGTAAATAAATTAAAAATTTTTATTTAAAAGAAACCTGTTACTTACAAAGAATAGGTTTCTTTTTTATTTGTATAATTTTATAAATATAATAAAAGAAATAGGGAAATAATAGATTATATAAAATATTAAAATCATGTATTCAAGAAATTTGAAAATTTGTAATAAAAAATGTAATAGTATAGCACATATATTTTGTATACTATATATTTTGTTTGAAAATATTATATTATTATAATAAAATGATATATTTTTAAACATTTACTATTGATTTTTAATATTTAATACATTAAAATATGGTTAAACGATTTAGTAAAACGTTTAACAATATTCTTAGGAGGTAGTATCTGTGAAAAAACTATTAAGCCTTGTAGTTGTACTAATACTTTCTCTAAGTGTTGTTTTAACAGGATGTGGTTCAAAAGATGAGTCAGGTAAAACAGCAGGTGGAGAAGAAAAACTAAAGATTGTTTACTATGCAAATGGTAGCAAAGGGGATAAATCATTTTTCGATTCAGCAGATAATGGACTTAAAGAAATAGAAAAGAAATTTGGCGCTGAAACTAAATACATAGAGGGTGGAGTAGATTCAAGTAAATGGCTTCCAGCTCTAGAAGATTTATCACAAGAAGATTGGGATATTATAATAGTAGGAACTTGGCAATTAAAAGAGCCACTTGAAAAAGTAGCTAAAGAAAATCCAGATAAAAAATACATCATATTTGATGCAGAAGTTGATTATGAAAAATTAGGACTTGAAAATGTTTACTCAATAAACTATAAGCAAAATGAAGGATCATTCCTTGCAGGAGCTTTAGCTGGTAAGGTAACAACTTCATCAATGCCACAAGCTAACCCAGAAAAAACTATAGGATTTGTTGGTGGTACAGATTCACCAGTTATAAACGATTTCCTTGTAGGATATATTCAAGGAGCTAAAATGGCAACTCCAGATATAAAAGTTTTAACTTCTTATGTTGGAGACTTTGTAAATACTGGTAAAGCTAAGGAAATGGCTTTAGCTCAATACAACAATAAAGCAGACCTTGTATTCCAAGTAGCATCACTAGCTGGTGATGGGGTTATTCAAGCTGGGAAAGAAGCTAATAAATACCTTATAGGTGTAGATAAAGATCAATCACTTGAGTATTCAGAAAAGGATCCTCAAATAGCTAACTTAATATTAAACTCTGTATTTAAAAGAGTTGACAATTCATTAGTAAGAGCGATTGACTTACATCTTCAAGGAAAACTTCCATGGGGTAAAGCTGAAAACCTTGGAATTAAAGAAGGAGCAATTGGTATTTGTGACAATGAATACTACACTAAAAATGTTCCAGAAGATATAAGAAACTACGTAAAAGATCTTGAAAATAAGGTTGTAAACGGAGAAATAAAAGTAGACTCAGCAATGGGTATGAATACAGAAAAACTTAATGAAATAAGAAATTCAGTTAAGTAATTAAATTAAAATTTAGATTTAGACCTTTTAAAGGTCTAAATCTTTTTAAAGAGCTTTTTTGAAAATTCACTTTTAAAATATGAGGTGCAAAAATGTCAGATATTTTAGTTATGAAAGGGATAAGGAAAGTTTATCCAAACGGTATAGTAGCTAATGAGAATGTTGATTTTTCAGTTAAAGAAGGAGAAATACATTCTCTAATGGGAGAAAACGGTGCTGGTAAAAGTACATTAATGAAAATGCTATTTGGAATAGAAACTCCAGATGATGGAGAAATATTTTTAAAAGGAGAAAAGGTTAGTATACCATCTCCTACAGTAGCAATTGAAAAAGGTATAGGAATGGTTCATCAACACTTTATGTTAGTTCCATCATTAACTGTTGCAGAAAACATGGTTTTAGGAATGGAGCCTAAAAAAGGTTTATCTATAGACTTTGAAAAAGCAGTTAAAATGACTGAAGAAGTTTCAAAAAAATATAACCTAAAAGTAGACCCTAGAGCTAAAGTTGAAGATTTAACAGTTGGAACTAAACAAAAAATAGAAATACTAAAAGCCCTTATAAGAGGTGCTAAAATTCTTATACTAGATGAGCCAACAGCAGTTTTAACTCCACAGGAAACAAAAGAACTATTTGAAGAGCTTGTTGGACTTAAAAACAATGGACACACTATAATATTTATTTCACACAAACTTAAGGAAATAAAGCAAATATGTAACAGAATTACTATTATGAGAAATGGTAGAAGTGTTGGAACATATGACGTTAAAGATGTAACACAAGAAGATATATCAAGGCTTATGGTTGGAAGAGATGTAGTTATAAAAGTAAACAAAACTAAGGCAAATCCTAAAGAAAGTATAGTAGATGTTAAAAATGTTACTTGCTTAGATGATTCAGGTAAAAAACTTCTAAATGATATTTCACTTTCAATTAGAAAAGGTGAAATTTTAGGTATAGCTGGAGTAGAAGGAAATGGCCAAGGTGAACTTGTTGAATTAATTACAGGTCTTAAAAAGATTTCACATGGAGATATTATTATAGATAATAAAAGCATTAAAAACCTTGACATAAAAGGCATAAGAAATATAGGAACTTCACACATTCCAGAAGATAGAATGATACTTGGAGCAGCAGCTGCTGCAACAATTCAAGATAACTTAATTTCTGAGAGAATAGATTCAAAAGAAATTAAAAAAGGTATCCTTTTAAATATGAAAAAAATAAAGGAAATGGCAAAACAACTTGTTGTTGATTATAAAGTAAAATGTGATTCTCCAGATCAAGGTGTTGGAATGTTATCAGGTGGTAATATACAAAAAGTTGTAGTTGCAAGAGAGTTTTCATCAAATCCTAAGTTTTTAGTTGCAGACCAACCAACAAGAGGAATCGATATTGGGGCAGCAACTTTTATAAGAAATAGATTAGTTGAACTTCGTGATGATGGAGTTGGAATTTTACTTGTATCAGCAGACCTTAATGAGGTTATGGAATTAAGTGATAGTTTAATAGTTATGTATGGTGGAGAAATCACTGCATACTTTAAAGATACAAGTGAAATAACAGAGGAAGAACTTGGACTTTATATGCTAGGTCTTAAAAAGCAATCAGAAGAAGAAATAAGGAGAGTTATTTATGAAAAGTAAGGGAAAAGGACTTTTATTTGAAGCTATTAGAACCTTAGTTGCAATATCAATAGCGTTAATACTTGCAGTACTTCTTATTACACTTGTAAGTGATGACCCTGCTGAGGCATTAAATAAATTTTTATTAGGTCCTTTAGCTTCATTTAAAAGATTTTCAAATGTAATAGAAATGGCAATTCCTTTTATATTTACAGGTCTTGCAGTATGTATAATGTTTCAAGCGAAACAATTTAACATGATAGCTGAAGGAGGCTTCTTTATAGGAGGAGTTGCAGCAGCTTATATAGCAATAAAAGTAGCATTACCAATGGGAATTCATCCAGCTGTAGCAATTATATTTGGAGGATTTATCGGAGGTCTTGCAGGACTTATTCCAGGTCTTTTAAAGTCAAAGTGGAAAGCAGACGAGTTTGTTTCATCTTTAATGCTTAACTATGTATTATTATATGCTGGATTATATGTTATAAACTACATATTAAGAGATGAAAATGCAGGTTCTATGGCTTCTTACTTATTTAGTGAGTCAGCAAAGCTTCCAGTTATGGTTCCAGGAACTAGACTTCACTTTGGTCTTATATTAGCAATAGTAGCTATAATTTTAACTTACTTATTCTTATACAGAAGTAAATGGGGTTATTCAATTAGAATGACTGGTTTAAATGCTAGATTTGCAGAGTATTCAGGAATAAACACTGCAAAAGTTATAATATATTCACAAATCATAGGTGGAGCTTTAGCTGGAATTGGTGGAGCAACTGAAATGATGGGAATGTATGAAAGATTCCAATGGCAAGCACTACCAGGAACTGGTTTTGACGGTATACTAGTTGCTATACTTGCTAAAAACAACCCAATATTTGTTCCAATAGGAGCAATATTCTTAGCATACTTAAGAGTTGGAGCAGATGTTATGTCAAGAAGTACTGATGTTCCAAGTGAGGTTATTATAGTTATACAAGCAATTATGATTATGCTTATTGCAGCACAAAGATTCCTTGCAAAATATAAACACAAAATGATAGTAAAAGATTCTAAACAACAAGCTAAGGGGGAAAAGTAAAATGAGTGATGTACTAAATTTAATATTTTCAGCTGAATTTGGTTACTCAGTAATCAGAGTTACAACCCCAATATTATTTGCAGCTCTTGCAGCTTTAATATCAAATAAAGCTGGAGTTGTAAATATAGGTCTTGAAGGTATAATGCTTATGTCTGCTTTAGTTGGAGTTATAGGAAGTGCATTTACTCAAAGTGCTACAATTGGAGTTTTATCTGCAATGCTTGCAGGAGCTTTAATGGCACTAGCACTTGCATACTTTTCACTTAACTTAAAAACAGATATTATTTTAGGTGGTATTGCTCTTAACTTATTTGCAACAGGTGGAACAGTATTTTTAATGTATGTAGTTTCAGGTGATAGAGGAGCTTCAACTTCACTTCATAGTTTAACAGTTCCTCAAATTACAATACCTTTAATAGATAAAATACCTGTTTTAGGAAAAATTTTATCAGGACACAACTTACTAACTTACATTTCTATAATAATGGTATTTGTAGTTGCTTACTTTTTATATAAAACTCCTACAGGACTTAGAATTAGAGCAGTTGGAGAAGCTTCACACTCAGCTAGTTCTGTTGGTATAAGCGTTATTAAGGTTCAATATAAAGCTCTTATAATAAGTGGGGTTTTAGCAGGACTTGCAGGTGCTTATATGTCAATGGGATACCTTTCAATGTTTTCAAACAATATGACAGCAGGTAGAGGATTTATAGCACTTGCTGCTGAGGCTATGGGACGTGGAAC
The DNA here is from genome assembly GCA_023389275.1 of Bacillota bacterium. Taxonomy (GTDB): domain Bacteria; phylum Bacillota; class Clostridia; order Clostridiales; family Caloramatoraceae; genus Clostridium_AB. The sequence goes on along the minus strand of JAEWEN010000012.1, from coordinate 47,869 downwards.
TCCTATTGGAACATTTTTAGCATCATTAGTATTCGGTTTTGCTGATGCACTATCAAACTCACTACAATCACTTAGAGTGCCAGCTGAGTTTGTACAAATGATTCCTTATTTAACTACAATTATAGGACTTGTTCTTTATTCAGTTAGTAAAAATAAAAAAGCTAATAAATTAAAGTAGTAGGAGGACAATATGAAAAAAAGACCAATTATAATAGATTGTGATCCAGGACATGATGATGCAATAGCCTTAGTTTTAGCTTTTGCAAGTGAAAAATTAGACGTTAAAGCTGTAACAATAGTTGGTGGAAACCAAACTCTTGAAAAAACAGTTTTAAACGCTCGTAAAGTTTTAAGCTATGCAGGAATAAACGCTCCTATAGCTAAAGGAGCAGATAAACCTTTAATGAGAGATCTTATAATAGCTCCAGAGGTTCATGGAGAAACAGGCCTTGATGGTCCAGACCTTGGAGAGCCAACTCTTGATATAGTTAAAGAGGAAGCTGTAGAGCTTATTGCAAAAATAGTTTCAGAATCAGATGAGAAAATAACACTTGTTCCAACAGGAGCATTAACAAATATAGCAAGATTTTTACTTGCATACCCACAACTTAAAGATAAAATTGAAATGATAAGCTTAATGGGTGGAGCAGCTGACCTTGGTAACTGGACTCCATCAGCAGAGTTTAATATATTAGTAGACCCTGAAGCTGCAAAAATAGTTTTTGATTCAGGAATTAAAATAGCTATGGCAGGACTTGATGTTACACATAAAGCTTTAATATATAAAGAAGATACTGAAAGAATTAGAAGCGTAGGTAACAAAGTAGCTGTTATGGTTGCAGAGCTTATGGACTTTTTCGAAAAGTTCCATATGGACATGGGATTTGAAGGAAGCCCTTTACATGATCCATGTGCAGTAGCATATCTTATAAACCCTGATATATTTACTACAAAAAAAGCTAAAGTAGATGTAGAAACAAAAGGAGAACATACACTAGGATGTACTGTAGCAAACTACAAAGCTGAAGTTAAAAATGTAGATGTATTATTAGATGTAGATAGAGAAAAATTTGTAGATATGTTAGTAGAAGCTATGAAAAGCTATAACTAAGGAGGAAAATCAATGAATAAAATGCCTATACTTATAGATTGTGATCCAGGTGTAGATGATGCATTAGCTATATATCTTGCACTTTCACACAAAGAACTTGATGTAAAAGCAATAACAGTAGTAGGTGGAAACGTTTCACTTGATAAAACAGCAAGTAATGCACTAAACCTTATTGATTATCTTGGATTTGATATAAAAGTAGCTAAAGGAGCTAACGGTCCTTTAATGAGAAGCCTTACTATAGCTGATTATGTACATGGAGAAAGTGGAATAGGTGATGTTATATTACCTGCTTCTAAAAAAAGCTTTTATGAAAAAGATGCAGTAGACACAATAAAAGAAGAAGTAGACAATGCAAATGGTGAGCTTCATATAATAGCTCTTGGACCTTTAACTAATATTGCAGTTGCACTTTTAAAATATCCAGAAATAAAAGATAAAATTAAACACATAACATTAATGGGTGGAGCAGCTAGAGGTGGAAATACAACTCCTGCTGCAGAATTTAATATATATGTTGACCCAGAAGCTGCTAAAAAGGTTTTTGAGTCAGGAATACCATTAACTATGGTAGGTCTTGATGCAACTCACAAATCATATTTTACAGGAGAAGAAGTTGATAATTTAGCTAAAAATTATAAATCAGATAAAGTAAAAACAGCTATAAAGCTTCTTAAATACACTGAAGAAATTTGTAAAAATTATGTACATGACGGAATAATAATGCACGATCCTACAGCAGTAGCTGCTGTAATAGATCCTAGTGTAATTACATGTAATAAATATCATGTTGATATAGAAACTGTTGGGGAAGTAACTAGAGGAAAAACAGTTGTTGATATGGATGATGTTAAAAAACTTAATAAAAACGTAAATGTTGCACTAGATACAGACAGACAAAAATTTGTAAAAATGATGGAAAATATGCTAAATTATTATGAGAAGATGTAATACTTATTACTAAGTCGGAGGTAGTATCAATGAAGGCATGGGAATACGAAAGAGAGCTAACTGATAATGCAGTACCAGTTATATTATCTGAGGAAGAACAAACTTGGGATGCAATGGAGGATACTAGCTTTAGTGAAGATGCTAAAGTAAAGCTTTTATGGTCAAGTAATGTACCAGGCTCAGGAGCTCCAGAAAGAGTTATAATTGGTGGTATACAATCAATGTATAACATGGGTTATGATGTTACAAAAGCAGAAGACCTTATAGAGGAAGGACTAAAAGCTTTAAAAGAAGACAACATGGCAGAGCTTAATAAAATAACTGCTAAGGTATTTTATGAACTTTCAAAATGCCCTAAAATAGAAGGTCATAAGTACTGGGAATATGCTACTTATGAAACATTTGAACAGTATGCTAAAAAGGCAAAGTTTGACTCATATGATAAGGTAGATATAAACTCTAAAGACTTTGAAGAAAGAACTTATTATGGATGGTTAGCCCAAATATGTGGAGGAGCATTTGGAACTGCACTTGAAGGCTATACTACTGATAAGCTAAGAGAAACTTTTGGAGAAGTAAGAGAATATATTAGAAAGCCAAATACTTATAATGATGACATAACTTATGAACTAGCATTTTTAAAGGCTTTCGATGACAAAGGATTTAACGTGACTTCAGTTGATATTGCCCATGAATGGGTTGCTTTAGTTCCAGGTGGATGGTCTGCAGAAGACATAGCACTTAAAAATATAAGACTTGGTGTATACCCACCTGAAAGTGGATATTTTAATAATCCATGGAGAGAGTGGATTGGTGCTCAAATGAGAGGAGCTATTTGCGGAATGGTAGCTCCAGGAAATCCATATGAAGCAGCTAGACTTGCATTTATTGATGGCGTAATTTCACATCATAACAATGGCGTACTTGGAGAAATTTTTAATGCTGTTATGGTATCACTTGCATATGTAGAAAGTGATGTAAAAGTTATAGTTGAAAAAGCAATAAATGCTATTCCACAGGATAGTGAATATTATGATGTAGTTAAGTTTTCCCTTGATAAGTGCAAAGAGCATGGTGAGTGGGAAAAAGCATGGAGAGAATGTGAGAAAAAGTTTGAAGAATATAACTGGATTCATGCTTATCCAAATGCAGCATCAGAAATTGTATCACTTTGGTTTGGAAATGGAAGCTTTGACGAAACTATGTATATAAGTGCCATGACTGGTCAAGATGTAGACTGTAATGCAGCTCAAATAGCTAGTATAATAGGTATTATATCTAAGGATAAAGAAATAACTTCAAAATGGACAGATCCTATAGGAAATGACTTAATAACATATGTTAGGGGAATGAAGCATATGAAAATAACTGAATTAGGGGAATGGACAACAAGATCTGTTAGAAAACATTTTAAATAAGGTGGTACTTAATGGGGAAGACGATAAAAGATATCGCTAAAGAGGCTAATGTTTCAATAGCCACTGTTTCTAGAGTTATTAACAACAAGTATGAGGGTGTAGGAGAAGAAACAAGAGAAAGAATAAAAAAGATAATGAAAGAAATGGACTATAGACCTAGTGGAATAGCTAGAGGACTTGTTACTAAAAAAACATATACATTAGGTCTTTTAGTACCAGATATAAGTAACCCATTTTTTCCTGAAATAGTTAAAGGCGTAGAAGATAGAGCTAGCGAAATGGGATACAATATAATACTTTGTAATTCTGATGATAATTCAGAAAAAGAAGTAACAAGCATAAGAATTCTTAAAGAAAAATGTGTAGATGGAATAGTTTGTATTGGGGCAAACAATGAAGATTCTAAGGGCATAGAGCTTTTAAAAGAATATAATATACCATTTGTACATATAGATAGAAGTTCACATACAGATTGTTTAAGTGTTTACTCTGATGGAGGACTTGGAATGTATATTATGACTAAATTTCTTATAGAAAAAGGTCATAAAAACATTGCATATATTAAAGGTTCTGTTAGAAATGAAAGATTAGAAGGATTTTTAAAAGCTATGGGAGAAAGTAATTTATCCTTTGATGAAAATCTAATTTATAATGGAAACTATAGACTTCAAGGTGGAATAGAAGGTGCAAAATATCTTTTAGATAAGAATAAAGATTTTACTGCTGTTATATGTGAAAATGATTTAATGGCAGCTGGGGTTATAGAGTATTTACAAGAAAACAATATAAAAGTTCCTTGTGACATATCAGTTACAGGATATGATGATATTTATATATCAAATATAATAACACCAAAGCTTACTACTATTCATCAAGATACCTATAAAATGGGACAACTATCAGTAGAAATGCTTCTAAAATCTATAGATGGAGAAACTTTAACTAATAATGAAATAATTCTTGAACCAAAACTTGTTGTAAGAAAATCAGTAAAAAGTGTTTTATAATTTAAGCTGCTAACATATTTGTTGGCAGCTTATTTTCTATAAAAATTTTAAATATAGAAAAAATATAGAAAATAAAATACCTATTTAAGAAAAAGTTTTGCATTAGGAAAATATATGATAATATATTAGTTAAAATAATATAGGTAAAAACAAACTAGGAGAAGAAAATGAAAGAGAAATGGGATAGCAAAAGATACAATTCTCTAAATTATTTTTTAAGAAATAAGTTTGGAGAAAAGGTATTTAAAATATCTTTAGATGCAGGATTTACTTGTCCAAATAGAGATGGAAAAGTAGGAACTGGAGGATGTATTTTCTGTAGTGCTAGAGGCTCTGGTGATTTTACAGGAATGTCTAGGTCTTTAACTAATCAATTTGAAGAAGTAAAAGCAATTATGCAAAAAAAGTGGAAAAGTGGAAAGTATATAGGTTATTTTCAAGCATATACAAATACCTATGCTCCTGCAGATATTTTAAAGCAAAAATATGAAGAAATACTAAATATGGATGATGTTGTAGGAATTGCAATAGCAACTAGACCTGATTGCTTAGATGATGATGTTTTAGAAGTTTTAAGGGAAATATCTAAGAAAAAATATATATGGGTAGAGCTTGGGCTTCAAACAATACATGATAAAACAGGGGAGCTTATAAATAGAGGACATGATTTAAAAGCTTTTATTAATGGAGTTAAAAAATTAAGAAACTTAAACATAGATGTTATAGCCCACATAATATACGGTCTTCCATTTGAAACATATGATATGATGATGGAAACTTTAAATTTTGTAGCTAATGCTCCTATTCAAGGGGTGAAGCTTCATCTTTTACATGTTATGAAAGGGACAAAATTAGAAAATGTTTTCTATGAAACAGGATTTAAGCTGTTAGAAAAGGAAGAGTATGTTAAAATTATAGTAGACTCTATTGAAAGACTTCCAGAGAATATGGTAATTCATAGATTAACAGGGGATAGTCCAAGAGACCTTTTAATAGGTCCAATGTGGAGTCTTAAAAAGTGGGAAGTTTTAAATTCTATAGATGATGAACTAAGGTTAAGGGATACCTATCAAGGCAAGAAATATAGAGATGATGAAAAGGTAAAATCTATGTTTATTTAAGGGGGGTAAAATATGAGGTATACAATTGAAGATGTAGCAAAAGAAGCGAATGTATCAATATCAACAGTATCTAGGGTATTAAACAATAATTATCCTGTAAAAAAAGAAACAAGACAGAGAATAGAAGAGGCAATAAAAAAACTTGATTATAAACCTAACCCTCTTGCAAGAGGCTTAGTTAGTGGAAAAAGTAATATTATAGGTGTGCTTGTTCCTAATTTAAAAAGCCTTATATATACAGAAATGATATCTTTTATAGAGTATAGGCTTTCTCAAAATGGGTATGATGTTATGATAACTACAACAAATAGCAAAAAAGAAGAAGAAGAAGAGGCTATTAAAAGATTTTTAAATAGATCTGTAGATGGGATTATAATAATAGAAACAGAACTTTTAAGAGATGATGAATTTTTAAAAGATGTTATGGAAAAAACACCTATATTATTTGTAAATGAGCATGATGAAAAAACTAATAATGTTTATGTAGATAATAAAGAAGCTGTGAAAAATGTACTAGACTATGTATTAAATCTTGGTCATACCAAGGTAGCAATGGCATATGAAAAAGGAAATAAAGTACATGAGGAGTGTTTAAAACACTACAGAGAACTAGCAAGTGAGCAGGAAATATATCCTGTAACAGTAGGAATAGATTCAGAGGATCTAGATGATGAGGATTTAGATGTACTTGAAAAGCATATGGACTCATATGAAATAGGTAAAGATATAACAGCTTTTATAGCATGTGATGATTTAGTAATGCTTAGAGTATTTAGAGGAATATATAAAAGAGGTTTATCTATACCAAAGGATGTTTCAATAATAAATCTTAAAAATACAGATCTTTCTAAAATGCTTCATCCAAAAATATCATCAATAGATATTTCACCTGATAAAATAGCAGAAGCAGTTACAAATAAAATAATGCATCTGCTTAAAAATAAAGAATTTAAAATTGTAGGTGAAAAAATATATACTGGTATAATAGAGAGAGAAAGCTGTAGAAGTATTATTAGAAAGCCTAAGAAAGAAATAGAGGATTACTTCCTATAAAATATAAAAGCTACCGCTTAGCGGTAGCTTTTATAAAATATCCAGGTATTTTTATGAGTACTTAGAAGGAACAATTATAATCAAACTTTATAGTATAATTTTACATGGTGAATGATAAAAAAGAAAATTCAAAATATTGATTATCTTAATAAAGTTTATAGAAGTTTTGTATAATAAATTTACTTGTAATAAAATATTTTAAGGAGGATATATGAAAAAAAGAAATAAAATATTAACATTATCATTATGTGTTTTGCTTATAATTTTAATTTTTTTAGGATATATTGCTTATCCATATGTAAGGGATTTGAAAATAGAAACAATGCCTAAAACATATAGTGAAAATACTTTATCAAATAATATTTTAAAGTTTTTAGATGATAAACTGTCACGTGAGGATTTTGGAATATACACAAATTATTTAGAAGGTGAAAATAAAGGAGATGAAACAAAAGGGCATGATATATTATCAGAATCCCAGGGGCTTTTAATGGAATATGCTGTAATGACTAGTAATGAGGAGCTATTTAATAAAGCCTATAGTGTAGTTGATAATTATATGATGCTTGATAATGGGCTTATTAGCTGGAGAATGGGAAAAGATAATAAAATAAATAAAACTTCAGCGTTAATAGATGATGTAAGAATAGCAAAATCACTTATAAATGGATATTTAAAATTTGATAAGTTTAAATATAAGGTAGATGGTATAAAACTTTCTGAGTCAATACTTAAAAATTCAACATATAATAATATGGTAATAGACTTTAATGATTCAGGAAATCTTTCTAAAATAATAACACTTTGCTATTTAGACTTAGAAGGATTTAAACTTTTAAGTAATATAAATGAAAAATGGAATGATATATATTTAAAGTCTAAGGATATTTTAGATAAAGGATATATATCAGATGATTTTCCGCTTTTTAAGAAAAGCTATAATGTTGAGACAAGTGTTTATTCAAGTGAAAAGGAAAGTGAACTTCTTCTTTCCTTAATGGTATGGGAAAACATATTAAAAGAAGGAGGAGATCCTGAAAAGATAAATAAATGGATGAAGGATCAAATACAAAAGTATGGATGCTTATATACAAAATACTCTATAGATACTAATGAGCCTATAGAATATGTAGAATCTACTTCAATTTATGCTGTAGCTTATAGAGTATCTTTATATGGAAATGATAAAAAACTTCAAGACAAACTTTACTCTAGTTTAATGAAATACTATGTAAAAGAAGGTACACTTAAAGGTGGATTTGGTTTTGAAAAAAGTAAAGCTGCTTATTCATTTGATAATTTACAAGGAATGATATCAGTTATTTCAAAATAACTATTGAAATTTTTCTTTTAAGGTAGTAAAATTTATGAGTAGAAGTTAAGAGATTTGGAAACAAAGGCGTTTCATAGGATATATACTATTTTGGTATATATCTTCTGAAGCGCCTATTTTTATAAATTGGGAAGGAGCTTATTTTTATGAAAAGTATTTCTGAAATGTATGGGATAAATGTATTTGATGATCATGTAATGAGAGAGAGATTACCTAAATCAACATATAAGGCTTTAAGAAAAACTATAGAAGAGGGAAGTTATTTAGAAGGACCTGTAGCTGAAGTTGTTGCAAATGCTATGAAAGACTGGGCGGTAGAGAGAGGAGCAACACATTATACACACTGGTTCCAACCTATGAACGGTATAACAGCTGAAAAACATCAATCTTTTATGACTCCAATAGGAGATGGAAAAATTATAATGGAGTTTTCAGGAAAAGAACTTATAAAAGGAGAAGCTGATGGTTCATCTTTTCCATCAGGAGGACTTCGTGCAACATTTGAAGCTAGAGGATACACTGCATGGGATCCAACATCACCTGCTTTTTTAAAGGAAGATGAAGGTGGTATAACACTTTGTATACCTACTGCATTTTGTTCATTTACAGGAGAAGCACTTGATAAAAAAACACCTCTTCTTCGTTCAATAGAAGCAGTACAAAAACAAGCATTAAGAGTTTTAAGAGCTCTTGGAAACACAACTACAAATAGAGTTATTGCAACTGTAGGACCTGAGCAAGAGTATTTTTTAGTAGATAGAGAACTTTATAAAAAAAGAAAAGACCTTGTTTATACAGGTAGAACATTATTTGGTTCAAAGCCTCCTAAAGGACAGGAAATGGACGACCATTACTATGGATGCTTAAAAGAAAAAGTAGCTGCATTTATGAAGGATTTAGATGAAGAACTTTGGAAGCTTGGAGTGTCAGCTAAAACAAAACATAATGAAGTAGCTCCATCACAACACGAGCTGGCTCCTGTATTTACTGAAGCTAATATAGCAACAGACCATAATCAGTTAACTATGGAGTCAATGAGAAAAATAGCTGCAAGACATTCACTTGCGTGTCTTTTACATGAAAAACCTTTTGCAGGAGTTAATGGGTCTGGAAAACATGATAACTGGTCATTAAGTACAGATGATGGACAAAACCTTTTAAATCCAGGAAAAACTCCACATGAAAATGCACAATTTTTATTATTTTTATGTGCTGTAATTAAAGCTGTAGACACTTATCCAGAACTTATAAGAGCATCAGCAGCTTGTGCAGGAAATGATCATAGATTAGGTGGACACGAAGCTCCACCAGTTATAATATCAATTTTCCTAGGAGATGACTTAACAGGAATTTTAGAGCAAATAGAAAGAGGAGATGTTAAATCTTCAAAACAAGGTGGAATGCTAGAAATTGGTGTATCATCACTACCTGCACTTAAAAAAGATACAACAGATAGAAATAGAACATCACCTTTTGCATTTACAGGAAATAAATTTGAATTCCGTATGGTACAATCATCAGGTTCAGTTTCAGATGCAAATGTTGTTATAAATACAGCTGTTGCAGATGTTTTAGATGAAATTGCAGAAAGACTTGAAAACTGTGAAAATCCAAAGGATGAAATAGAAAATATAGTTAAAGAAATTGTTATTAACCATAAAAAAATTATTTTTAATGGTGATGGATATTCTAAAGAGTGGGTAAAAGAAGCAACTGAGGTAAGAGGACTTCCAAATCTTCCAACAACAGTTGATGCAATTCCTGCTTTAATAAGTAGTAAAGCTATAAAGTTATTTGAAAAGCATAAAGTTTTAAATACATCAGAGCTTTATTCAAGATATGAAGTAGGTCTTGAAGAATATACTAAACAAATAAATATAGAAGCATTAACCATGATAGAAATGGCAAAAAGAGAAATAATACCAGCTGTTATAAAATATATTGGTGAGGTATCAGATTCTTGTATAAAAGTTAATTCTATAAATTCAGCAATAAATACATCTGTACAAGAAGAAATAGTAGAAAAGCTTTCAACAACACTAGCAAGTTTTAATGAAGCTTTAAAAACTCTTGAAAATAGAAATGAAGAGGCTAAAGAAATAACAGGTGATATATTAAACAAGGCGATATATTATAGAGATGAAGTTTTAAAATCTATGAATGAACTTAGAAAATATGGAGATGAATTAGAAACTTTAGTTGATTCTAAACTTTGGCCATTTCCAACATACGGTGAGTTATTATTTTATCTATAAAAATAAAGGGCTTAGAATTTATTCTAAGCCTTTAAATTATTTATTTTGCTTTAAAACTATCACAATCTGTACAAGCTTTTGTATGATTATGAGAATTTTGATGTCCCTCTTCGTAATTAACTAATATTTGATTTAAAGTGCAGTAATTTTCAGCTCCTGCATGGTAAGCACACCCTGTTACTTTACATCCTATACTTTTATTTGCCATAAGAAATACCCTCCTAACTAATTAGTTTCACTGCAACATCCATTAAATTCAAAGCTATTACAATCAGTAAAAGCTTTACTTGTAGCTTCTGAAACAGAATGATGAGTTACTTTTATACTTTCTAAAGTGCAATACTTTAAATCTCCTGCATGATGTTTACAACTAGTAACATCACATGCTATACATTTGTTTGCCAATTAAAACACCTCCACAAATAAGATCAAAAATAGTTTGTGTATTTCAAAGGATTTTATTCAAAAATGTTTTTTAATTTACATTGACTTATGTAAACTTTCCAATTAATATTGTAGTAATTGGAAATAGATTTAATTAGGAGGGATTTTTATGTTTGATTCACATGTTCATACAGAGTTTTCATCAGATAGTAAAATGACAATAAATCAAGTGTTAGATTCTATAGAAAAAAATAATATTGGAATAATTTTAACTGAACATTTAGATTTAAATTATCCACATGATAATATGTTTAAAATAGATGTAGATAATTATATTAATAAAACTAAAAATTTAAGATCTAATAAATTATTAATAGGTATAGAAATAGGATTTGATGAAGATATATATGTTGAAAAGTGTAAAAACATAGCATCAAATTATGATTTTGATTTTCTTCTTGGATCAACTCACATTGTAGAAGGAATTGATCTTTATGAACAGGAGTATTATAAAAACACTGAAACAGGTGAAGTTTATAATATAGATGAGGTATATGATAAATATTTTAAAGCTATGCTTAGAATGATTAAGAAAAATCCTTATTTTGATAGTATGGCTCATATAGATTATATTTCAAGATATGCAGCAAGACATTATGAAGATTCAGAAATTTACTATGATAAATACTCATATATTATAGATGATATTTTAAAAGAATTAGTACATATGGATAAGGCTATGGAGATAAATACTAGAAGATTAAATGATAAAAATGTTATAGAAAATTTTTCTAAGATATATGGTAAGTTTAGGGAATTAGGTGGAAGGTTTGTAACTATAGGGTCAGATTCACATGAAAAAGAATCTATAGGAATCAACTTTAAAAAAGCCACTGAACTAGCAGAAAACATAGGTTTAAAGCCTGTTTACTTTAAAGAAAGAAAACGAATTTTATATTAAATTAATAGAAATTTCCTATATGAAATATAATAAATACTTTTAAGATATTTGTTTAGAATTGTTTGAAAATTTAATTAGTGTTATGTATAATATAAAATATCAATACTTTTAAGTAGGAGTATAGTTAAATCTTTTGAAAAGGTTTTCTAGAAAAACTTTTAAGGTCTAATCCAATTTAAGGAGTGATCTAATATGGAAATGATCAAAGGTATTTTTTTATTGTTAGTTGTACTAGCACTTTTTTCTCTTTTTAGTATGAAAGCACCAAAAGGTTCTCAGGCAATGTCAGGACTTGCTAATGCAGCGGTTGCTAGCTTTTTAGTAGAGGCAATACACTCTTATATTACAGGAGACTTTTTAGGTGTACAGTTTTTAAAAGATGTTGGAACATCAGCAGGGTCAATGGGAGGAGTTGCATCAGCAATTTTAGTTCCTATAGCAATGGGAGCAAATCCTATATTTGCAGTTGTTGCAGGTCTTGCACTTTCAGGCTATGGAATACTTCCAGGTTTTGTTGCAGGTTACGCTGTAGGATTTATTTCTCCTTTAATTGAAAAGTATTTCCCAACAGGTATTGATGTAATAGGTGGAGCTATTTTAATAGCACCGATTTCAAGAGGGATAGCATATTTAGTTGACCCAGTAGTTAATACAACTCTTATAAACATTGGAGATACAATCTCCATAGCATCTCTTCAATCCCCTATGATAATGGGATTCTTACTTGGTGGAATAATAAAAATGATTTGTACATCACCACTAAGTTCAATGGCTCTAACAGCTATGCTTAACCTTCAAGGCCTTGCAATGGGTATTGCGGCTATAGCTTGTTTTGGAGGATCATTTACAAATGGTATGGTTTTCAACAGATTAAAACTTGGAAATAATGCAAATGTAGCAGCAGTTATGCTTGAACCATTAACACAAGCACCACTTATAACTAGAAACCCAATACCAATATACTGCTCTAACTTTTTTGGAGGAGGAATTGCAGGTATGGGAGCTGCATACTTTGGTATTATAAATAACTCTCCAGGAACAGCATCACCTATTCCAGGACTTTTAGTTCCTTTTGCTTTTAATGAACCTAGTAAGGTTTTAATGGCATTAGCTGTTGCAGCTATTGGTGGAGCTTTAGCTGGATGGGTAGGAACTACTATATTTAAAAAGCTTGGATATAAGGCTGTGCTTCCAGAGGGAATGAATAAAGCTGAAAATTAATATTATAATTTAATAAAATAATTTAAAATAAAGGTCATTTGACCTTTATTTTTTTGTGTGATTTTTTCAAGGCATTTCGAATATATTAATAAAAAGTAGTAATCGGTTATTATACTAGGGGGAAAGAATGAAAAGATTTTTATTATTATTAGTAATTATACTTATGTGTGTATTTGTTTTGTTTGTAGGTAACGAAACATTTATACCAAGTAAAAGTGTTTTAAAGTATACAGATAAATAAATAAATGCTAATCTAGATATCTAGATTAGCATTTATTTATTTATTTATTTATTTATATTGATTTTCTTTTTCTGATAAATAGCTTTCAATTTCTTCTTTTTTATTATTATATTCTTTAATGTAATTATCTCCTTCATTTAAAGCAGATTCAATTTTACCTGAAGACTCTAGAGATGTTTTTAAAGAACTTAAATAAGAATCATATATACCTACAAGAGTTAAAAGATTTTCTTTAGCTTCTTTTAGATCCTCGGTAGGTTCTAATTTATTTATTTCATTTATTATTGAAGAAAGTTTATTTTTACTACTAGATATAGACACTAATAATCTATTAGCAGAAAGTCTATTTTGCTTTGCAAGGTTTATATTTTTTAAAGTTTCTTCTTCAAGCAAACTTATTTCATTAATATTATTTCTTAAAATATTAATAAAGTTTATATTTTCAGTTGCTTTAGAGGTAGTATCATTTGATTTTAAAACTTCTAAATAAGAGTTTATTTTATCAGGAAAGTTTAAAAATTCATTTGATATAGTTACATTAAAGTTTTCATGTTTAAATTGCTCATAATATCCAATAGTTACTGAAACATAGTCATATAACTTATTAATAGAGCTTTCTATAGTATTAGAAGAGTAACTATCTAGCATTGTTAATGTTTGAGTATATAAATATTTATTATTTATAATACCATTTATAAGATTTTTGTGATTTTCGCTATACTTTCTTGGAACTTTTACCTCCTTTGAAGATTTTAATATTCTATTTAAATCATTTTCACATCTTTTTATTATAGATTTTACTGTATCAATATTAGCGTTAGTATTTTCCATATATTTATATGTAGATGTTGCTTCTTTATTAGTATGATTTATTGACTCAGATATAGATTTAATTTGTCTTGAGTATTTAGCTTCTTCAGAACCATATAAGAAATAATATACTCCTGAAGAAATAATTATAATACAAAGTAAAATTCCAATTGCTGCTTTTCCCTTAAATGACATAAAATCACCTCCAATAACACATATTAAAGTAATTATATATTTAATATACCTGGCAAACAAGAAGAAAGGTATATTATACTAATATTATAATTTATATCCTTAAATTCATTAATTAATCTATAGTATGTGTTTTATATAAATATTTTTTGTTATATAATTAAGAAAGAAGAATTGAATGAGGGGTGAAGATAGTGCTAACAGACATGAAAAATATGTTAACTATCCTTCAAAATATAACTATATGGAATATAGTTGATATTTTAATTGTAGCCTATATATTTTATAAGTTATTTACTTTGATTAAAGAAACAAGAGCAGAGCAACTTATAAAAGGACTTGTTTTTATTTTAATTGTAATGAAGTTAAGTGAAATATTAGGGCTTATGGCTTTAAATTACCTAATAGAAAGTACACTAACTGTTGGATTAATAGCACTTATTATTATATTTCAGCCAGAACTTAGAAAAGCTTTAGAAAAGCTTGGGAGAAGTAAAATAATAACAAGAAAATTATTTGATACAGAAGAAGAAATAGAGGATGTTGTAGTAGAGATTGCAAAAGCAATGCAAAATCTTTCAGAAACAAGAACAGGTGCAATTATTGTAATGGAAATGGAAACAGGACTTTCAGAATACACTGAAAACTCCACTAAAATTGATGGTCTTGTATCAAGTCAACTTTTAGAAAACATATTTGTTGTAAACACTCCACTACATGATGGTGCAGTTATAATAAGAAGAGATAGAATACTTGCAGCAGCAGCAGTTCTTCCTTTAACACAACAAAGTGTAAATAAAAGTCTTGGAACAAGACATAGAGCAGCTATTGGAATAAGTGAAGCATCAGATGCAATAGCAATAGTTGTATCTGAGGAAACAGGAAATATTTCTCTAGCTGTTAATGGAAGACTTACAAGAAATTATAATGAGGAAAAATTAATATCTGTTCTTACAAAGGTTTTAAAGCAAAGTGCAGATTCTAATATAAGTATTTTTAAGAAGGTGAAGCTATGGTTCAAAAAGATAATCACAAAATAATGGCCATAGGAATATCTATTCTTTTAGCATTAACTTTATGGATATATGTAATGGGAGAAAAGAATCCTGTTCAAACTAGAACTATTGATAATGTAAAGGTAACACTTAAAAACACAGATAATATTTCTAAAAATAACCTAGTGCTTCTTCCAAATCAAGATTTTACAGTTAGTATTAGTATATCAGGTAGAGTAAGAGATATTGTACTTGCTAAAGGTGATGATTTTAAATTAGAAGCAGATATGGGTGTGTACCTTAAAAAAGGAGATAATGATATTCCTGTAACAGTTGAATCACTTCCTAATGGAATAAAAATAGAAAAGTCAGAAATACCAAAGGTTAGAATAAAACTTGATGAACTTACAACAAAATATGTTCCTGTTAATGTTATTGTAAAAGGGAAGGCAAAGGAAGGATACGAATATATAAATTCTACTCCAGAGCCTTCGGGAGTTGTGGTGTCAGGTGCTAAAACATATGTTGATGAGGTTAAAAAAGTTACAGGAGTAGTAAATATAGAAGGACTTTATAAAGAAACTGTAAAAACTGTGGCTCTGGAGCCATTAGATAGTAGTGAAAATGCTATTACAAATGTTAGTATAGAACCTAAATTTGCAGATATAGTTGTTAATATAAAGCCTTCAAAGGAAGTACCTATAGTTGTTAAAACAACTGGAGCCCTTAGTGGAGATCTTATTTTAGGGAATATAACCTCTAAAATAGGAAGTGTTAAAATAATAGGTAAAAAAGAGGATATAGATAAGATTAAGGCTATAGAAACAGAGGGTATAGATCTTACAAGTATTAACTCTACTGTTACAAAAGAAGTTAACCTTATAATTCCAAATGGAGTATCAATACAATCAAATATAAAATCTGTAGGAGTAGAAATAAATATAAGCAGTAAAGGGGAAAAAAGCTTTAAAGTACCAATTACTATTATAGGTGAGAAAGATGGATACGAATACAATATTGATATAACTTCTGTTGATGTTAAAGTAAGTTCTTCAGAGGATGCATTAGTATCTATAAACGACTCAGATATAAAAGCTGAGGTAAATGTAGCTAATATTGAAGAAGGGGAAAATATTCTTCAAGTAAACGTAACAATAAGTAAAAAAGCTGAGGTAACAACAGTTACACCAGATAAAGTTACAGTTACTGTAGAAAAAATAAGATAAAAAATTTATAAATAGGCTTATGTAAAATATTTTTTATATAAGCCTTTATTATATTAATAAATTTTGGGAGGATAAATATGAATAATAGGAAAATACTAGTTGTAGAAGATAACCTTGATATACAAGAGCTTGTAAAAGAATTTTTATTAAGTGAAGAATATATAGTAGATACTGCAAGTGATGGACTTGAGGGAATAGAAAAGTTTAATAAAGGAGAATATGATTTAATTATTTTAGATATAATGCTTCCAAAACTTGATGGTTATGGTGTATGTAAAATGATAAGAAGTAAATCAAAGGTTCCTATAATAATGCTTACCGCCTTAAATGAAGAAAGTGATGAAATAAAAGGATTTGAATTAAATATAGATGATTATATAACAAAGCCATTTTCTTTTAACATACTTATTAAAAGAGTAGAAGCTGTTTTAAGACGTGTTTATGGTTCTGATAAAGAAAATATATTAGAGTTTAAAAATATTAAACTAGACTGTGATTCATATGAGGTTTATGTAGATGGAGAAAAAATAGATTTTACAACTAAAGAATTTGAAATGCTTAAAATACTTATGAAGAATAAGGGGAATGTTATAAAAAGAGAGGTGTTTTTAGATAAGCTTTGGGGCTATGATTTTTATGGAGACACTAGGGTTATAGATACACATATTAAAAATATACGTAAAAAGCTTAAAACAGACTATATAAAAACTGTAAAAGGTGTAGGGTATAAAATAGATGACTAGATTTGGTGGAAAAAGTATAAAACAAAAAATATTTATAACAACTAGTATATCTTTATTTTTAGTGTCATTAGTAATATATTTAGTAGTATATGCACTTTTACCAGGATATTACTATAAATACAAAACAAAAACTATAAATAAGGAAGTAGAGTCATTAATTTCAGTTGTAAAAAACTTAGAATTTGAAAAATCTAAAGAATATATTGATGCATTTGCAAATAGAAATAATGTTGCTTTAAATATACATGATAACTTAGGAAATATAATATATTCTTCTAATACATATTTGTCAGTTATATATGAAAGTAAAGGTGGAAATGAAGTTATTCTTGTACCAGAAAATAGAATAACTCAACATGTTTTAGGTATAACTCCTAGAAACTATAGTACAGGGTTTTATACATCTTCTCAAAATATAGAATTTAAAGACTTTCCATATAAACTTATATTAAGTGTAAGTTCTGCTCTTCAGCCTATAAACGAAGCATCTTTAGTAATACTAAGTTTAGCACCATATATAATAATTATAATTCTTGGTATATCTGCTATTGGAGCATATATATACTCAAAATTTATTGCAGATCCACTTCTTAGAATAAACAAAGTAGCAAAGAAAATGTCAAAGCTTGATTTTGAAACTAAGTGTACTATTAAATCTAATGATGAAATAGGACAAATAGCAAGTACATTAAATGAACTTTCAGATAACTTAAAAATCACAATGGAAGAGCTTGAAAGAAGTAATAGACAGCTTAAAAGCGATATAGAAAAAGAAAGAGAGTTAGAGTCTAAAAGAAGAGAATTTGTAGCTACAATCTCACATGAATTAAAATCCCCAATAGCTGCAGCTAAAGGGCAAATAGAAGGAATGATTCACAATATAGGTGTTTTTAAAGATAGGGAAAAATATCTTAGAAAGTCATATAGTACAATAAATGATATGGAAAAACTAGTAAATGAAATACTTGAAATGTCAAAGCTTGAAACATATGATTTTTCTCCTAAAAAAGAAAATGTAGATTTAAGTTATTTAGTTAAAAAAATTATAAAAGAACAAGAATTCTTATGTTTATCAAAAAACTTAATTGTAAATAAAGAGTTAGATGATAACTTAATTATTATAGGAGATAGTAAGCTTCTTTTAAAAGCTTTATCTAACATAATAAACAATGCTATGAAATATTCTCCAGAAGGAGAAACCATAAATATATATTTAAAAAAAGTTGATAATAATATAGAGTTTAAAGTTATAAACACAGGAATAGAGCTGGAAAAAAATGATGTAAAGGAAGTATTTAAACCATTTTATAGGGTTGAAAAATCTAGAAGCAGAAGTACAGGTGGAAGTGGTCTTGGATTATATATAGTTAAAAACATTCTTGATTCACATAAATTAGAATACAAATTAGAAAGTTATAATAACTTAGTAGAATTTACAGTGAATTTTCACCTAGATATCAATTAAGCTACACATTAAATACACAAAATAAAACTAATATTATTATTAGAAACACAAGAGACTGGAGGTAATGGTAATGGATAACTTTAATAACAACTTTAACGAAGAAAATAATGATTTTAATGAAAATATTAAAAAGAAAAAAACAAAAAGACTTCCAAGTTTAGGTCTTGCGTTAATGCTTTTAACAAGCTCTTTATTAGGAGGAGTAGTTGGAGCTTTTTCATATAAATACTTTGAAAAACCAAATACAGAAAGTATAACAAAGGAAAATAATTTAACTACAGATAACTTAACAACTACAAGTATTCCTAAAACATCTATAACTGAGGTAGCAGAAAAAGTAGGTCCTGCTGTAGTTGGAATATCAACTACTAAAAGTAATTGGATGGACTCTACAAGTTCTGAAAGTGCAGGAAGTGGAATTGTTTTTGATTCAGATGGTTATATAGTTACTAACCAACATGTTATAGAAGGTGGAACAAAAATTATGGTAAGTCTACCTAATGGCAAAAAAGCAGAAGCTAAAGTAATAGGGCAAGATGCAAAAACAGACCTTGCAGTTTTAAAGGTTGAAGAAAAAGGACTTACAACAGCAAAATTTGGTAATTCAGATTCTATAAGAGTTGGAGATAGTGTTATTGCAATAGGAAATCCTTTAGGTGAAAAATTTGCAGGTAGTGTAACATCTGGAATAGTAAGTGCAAAACAAAGGGAAATGACTATGCAAGAGCAAGGATATACAAGAACTTATAATGTTATTCAAACTGACGCATCTATAAACCCAGGTAGCAGTGGAGGAGCTCTTTTAAATGCTAATGGAGAGGTTATTGGAATAAATACACTTAAAATATCATCAGCTGAAGGTATGGGATTTGCAATTCCAATTAATGAAGCTAAAACAATAATAGATGAACTTATAAAAACAGGTTATATTAAAAGACCATTTTTAGGAGTGGGAAGTGTTTATTTAGACGCTGAAACAGCTAAAGCTTATGGTATACCAAGTGGTATAGGTATAAAACAGGTAGTACAAGGATCAGCTGCTGAAAAAGCTGGGTTAAATCCAGGGGATATTATTACTGAAATAGAAGGTAAAAAAGTTGAAAGTGCAGATGATTTAACAAATGTAATGAATAAAAAGAAAATTGGAGATACATTAAAACTAAAAGTAGTTAATGAAAGTGGTAAATCTAAAGAGGTAAAAGCAACTTTAACTGAAAATCCTAAAGAAAGCCAATAAAATTTTACTTGAAATACCATTTTTTTATATGATATTATAATACCTATATATTTTAGTATAGGAGGAATAATATGTCAGATAAAATAAGTTTAAGTCAGCTTGCAAATGGATATAAAAAAGGCTTTAATAATTTAGATTCAAAAAAATCTTGTTCTATAAATGATAAAGTAAGTGTTGTTTTAAGTGAAGAGGATATTCCACTAGACTTAAGAAATACAGCAGTAGGTTCACTTTTAAAATATCATAATTTAAGACAGACATTTGATAAATATGATAAGGCAAAAGTATTAATAGGTATGTGTATGGATAATAGAAAACACTTACATATACCAGATAACTTTGCTTATATTATAAGAAGTGCTGGAGGAAATTTAAGATATAGTGAATTTAAAGTTGCCTATACTATAGGTGTAGGTGAAGTTGAAGCTATAGTTTTAATTGGTCATAACAATTGTGGTATGACAAATTTAGTATCTAAAGAAGAAAAATTTGTAAAAGGCCTTGCTAATAAGTGTGGCTGGGAAGAAGAAAAAGCTAGAGAACTTTTTAGAAGCTATCTTCCTATGTATGAAATTGGAAATGAAATAGATTTTGTAGTAGGAGAAGCTAAAAGGCTAAGAGAAAAATATAAAAATTTATTGATAGTTCCGTTATTCTATAATATCGAGGATAACCTTCTATATATTGTAAACGAATAAAAGATGCCGAAAGGCGTCTTTTATTTTTTGCCATTAAATAATTATACCTATGTATGATATAATTTATCTGTTAAAAAAGAATTTAGGGAGGTAACTTTATGCCTATTAGAATAAATAATATAAAAATTTCTTTAGATGATGATATATCTATTTTATCTAAAGAAGCTGCTAAAAAATTAAAAGTATCAAAAAATGAAATTAAGGATTTAAGAATATTAAAAGAATCTGTAGATGCTAGAAAAAAAGATATAAAGCTTTGTTATCATGTAGAGGTTGATTGTGATAATGAATCTAAAATACTTAAAAAAGTAAAGTCAAATGATATTTATAGTGTTGAAAAAGATGAAAGTATAAATGTTAAATATGGACAAGAGTCATTAGGAAAAAGTCCTGTAATTGTAGGAAGTGGACCATGTGGAATGTTTGCTGCTTTAATGCTTGCGAAACATGGATATAAGCCTATATTAATAGAGCGTGGAGAAGAGGCAAAAAAGAGAAAAGAAAAAATAGAGTTTTTCTATAAAACAGGAATTTTAGATGTTAACTCAAATGTTCAATTTGGAGAAGGTGGAGCTGGAACATTTTCAGATGGAAAGCTTACAACAAGAATAAAAGACCCAAGATGTTCCTTTGTACTTAAAAGTTTTACAGAACATGGTGCACCTAGTGAAATTATATATTCAGGTAAACCACATATAGGTACAGACATACTTATAAATGTTGTTGAAAATATAAGATGTGAAATTATAAAACTTGGTGGAAAAGTAATATTTAATTCTAAACTAACAAATATTAAACATGAAAATGGAAAATTAAAATCAATTGAAATAAATGGATCAGATGAAATAGAAACAGATGTTTTGATTCTTGCAATAGGTCATAGTGCTAGAGATACCTATGAAATGCTTTTAGATAAAGGAATAACTTTAAAACAAAAAGCTTTTGCAATAGGTGCTAGAGTTGAACATAAACAAACTATGATAAATGAAAATCAATATGGTAGTGCAAAGCCACATGAAAAACTTAAAGCTGCTGATTATAGATTAACACATAGAAGTAGTAATGGTAGATCATGTTATAGTTTTTGCATGTGTCCAGGTGGTGTTGTTGTTGCAGCATCAAGTGAAGAAGAAAGATTAGTTGTAAATGGAATGAGTGAGTATAAAAGAGATAAAGACAATGCAAATAGTGCAATTGTTGTTACTGTAGGACCAGAGGATTTTAAATCAAATCATCCATTAGCTGGAATGGAGTACCAAAGACACTATGAATCACTTGCATATAAACTAGGTGGAGGAGATTATACTGCTCCTGTTCAATTAGTAGAAGACTTTTTAAAGGATAGAAATAGTAAAGAATTTAAAGACGTACTTCCTAGCTATACAAGAAAAACTGAATTTAAACAGCTAAAAGAATGTCTTCCAAACTATGTAATAGACACTATGAAAGAATCTTTAGTTGCTTTTAATAGAAAAATAAAAGGATTCTCTGAAAGTGGGATTTTAACTGGAATAGAAACAAGAACATCTGCTCCTGTTACAATAGATAGAGGAGAAAATCTAGAATCAACAGATATAAAAGGTATTTATCCAGCTGGAGAAGGTGCTGGATATGCAGGTGGGATAATGTCAGCAGCTGTTGATGGACTTAGGGTTTCAGAAAAAATAATGGAAAAATATAAACCATTTAATTAGGAGATTTAAATGATTAAAAAAAGAATATATGAAATAGATATTTTAAGAGGAATAGCATTTTTAGCTGTTGTTCTTCAGCATTCACTTGCAGGATTTATATATGAACCTAAGGTAAATGTTTATGAAGCTATTCCTTCAGCTATTATTTTAAATATGATAAGATTTGCTGTTCCCTTATTTGTGGTTATAACAGGATTTTCCCTTTATTATAGTGATAAAGGGGAAGGATACTTAAGTTATTTGAAAAAAAGATTTAATCAAATAATACTTCCTTATTTAATGTGGACAATTATATATGATTTATCTATGTTTTTTATAACTGGTATGAAAATAAATCCTATAGACGTTGTTTTAAAAGATTATATAAAATATGTATTTACTGGAACAGGTTCATATCATCTTTGGTATATGGTTATGATAATACAGTTTTATATATTAAGCCCTTTGTTTAAATTGTTTATAAACAAAAATAAAACTAAAACTTATAATACAGTAAGTTTAATAGTATTTTTTATACTTCATTTATGGCTTTTATATTTTTATAACTTTAAGTTAGGAGGAATATACGAAAGCTCTACAGGTATTTTAAAAAATATATTAGTTTATAGAGATAGACTTTTTATAATGTGGATGTTTTACTTTGTATTAGGTGCATATTTTGCTATTTATTTTGATCAAATTAAAAATATGGTTTTAAAACTTAAATATATATCATTTTTAGGTTTTTTAATATCACTATGTTTTGTTATGAAAAAAATGATAAACTCAGCTACCTATAATAGTGAAGGCGGGTATGTTATAAATCATTTTTTAGGAAGTCCATTAAATACAATTATGTTTCCACTAATAATATTTAGTATATTATCTCTTTATCCACTATCTGTTTATATATTAAATAAAAAATTAAGTGAAAAAATAATTATAATAGGGAAATACTCATTTGGTGCTTATCTTATACATGCACTTGTTTTACGATATATAAATATTACATTAAAGACTTTTGTTCCTTGGTTTTATTTAGATATAATTATTTCTTTTATTTTAACATCGATTATAAGTATATATATAATAAAACTATTAGAAAGTACTAATAATAATGTTTTAAGAAAACTTGGAGGTTTTAATAGAAAAAAACTCTAGGAAAAAAATAACAATAGAAAAAACCTATAGGAAACTAAAAAAAGGAAAAATGTGCTAAAATGTATTATAATATATCGTTTTAGGGGGAAATATGAGTAATATAGTAAAATTTCATCAAAAAAGTAGTTATTTAAATATTTTTTCAGGAAATTTTGTACCAGAAAACTGTAGTATAGTTTTCTTTCCAGGATGTAGCCTTTCTGGATATAATAAATCAATAGTAGGAAAAACATTTAATTATTTAAGTGAGAAAATAGATAACCTAGGTTTTTTATTAACATGTTGTGGAAAACCTTCCCTTGATATTAAAGAAGAAGAAACTTTTAATAAGAATTTTAAAAGTGTACTTAGTATATTAGAAAAAAACAAAATAGAAAAAATAATAGTTGCATGTAGTAACTGTTATATTACTCTTAAAAAGTATACAAACCTTGAAATTATTTCCCTTTGGGAAGTTATAAATAATTTAGGGGTTCCAAATGATGTTAAAGATCTTTATAAAAATAGAAATATAACTGTAACTTTACATGATCCTTGTCCTATAAGAAAAGAAACACAAATACATGAAAGTGTTAGAAATATTTTAAAAGATATTGGAATATATCAAAAAGAATTTAAACACAATAAAGATAAAACAATATGTTGTGGTGCAGGAGGAATGATGCTTTGTAAAAATAAGGAACTTGCTATAAAACTAATGACTAAAAGAGCTAGTTCTACAGAGTCAAAATGTATTATTTCTTACTGCGAAAGTTGTGTTCAATCTATGATTATAGGTGGTAAAAAAGGTCTTCACATATTAGATTTTTTATTTAATGAAGATGTTAAAAATGGAAGTTTAGATACTCAGTTTGGAAAAGGAACACTTGGACATTGGATTGAAAGAAGGAAAACAGCAAATATAGTTAAAGATTTAAATAAAAAAGTAGGTTTATAACCTACTTTTTTTTCTATATAGCTCACCAAAGGCTGCTCCCCCTAAAATGAAAATAGCTCCTAGCCATTGAATAGAGGAAAGTCTTTCTCCTAAGAATATACCAGAAAGAATAAGTGCAGATACAGGGTCTATATAACTAAACATAGCTACTGTTTGACCAGGAAGTTCTTGCATGGAAGAAAAATATAAATAACAAGCTATTCCTGTATGTACAATACAAATAAGTAAAAGAATAATTAAAGGTTTTCCAGAAGGAATTATAATATCTCCTTTATGTGTAAATAAAACATATATAAACATTACAATTCCAGCAAAAAATAATTGTATAATAGTAAGTTCAAGAGAAGATAAGCCTTTAATAAGCTTGTTTAGTATCATAAGAGAAGAATAAAAAACAGCAGCTAAAAGTCCATATATAAGACCTTTAAAAGGATTTTCACCTCCAAAGCTTGTCCCACTTATTAATATCATTCCTATCATAGCAAATACAATTCCTATTATTTTAGTTATAGTTAGTTTTTCCTTAAGTATTATAGGTGAAATTAACATAACAATAATAGGAGCACAATAATAAGAAAGTGTAGCTATACTTACAGTTGTATATTTATAGCTTTCAAATAAAAAAAGCCAGTTAAGGCCTAAAGCAAGTCCAGATATAGCAAGTAAAGGAAGAGATTTTTTTAAAGCACTTTTGTTTATACCTTTACGTTGCATAATTGCAACAAATATTAAAAATATGCCTCCAATAATTGTACGAGCAAATACAATTTCATTACTAGCTAAAGGAATTTCCTTAACAAATATTCCTATACTACCGAAAATAAGCATTGCAATAATTAGTTTAAAGTAAGATTTCATAATATACCTCCGTTAAAAATTTCCTTTAAATTGTATTTTAACATATATGTACTATAAAAACATAAATTTTGACATATAAAAAGATAGTATACTAAAAGTATACTATCTAATTAGTTTTATAGGTTAGCATCTCCCTCAGCCCAGTCAATTGCACATAGGCCACCTGTTTTAAAAGCTTTTAAAACTCTTAAAGTTTCATCAACACTTCTTCCAACATTAAGATCATGTATAACAGAATATCTAACTACTCCTTCAGGGTCAATTATAAATAAACCTCTTAGGGATATACCATCTTCTTCTATTAAAACTCCATAATCACTTGATACTTTTTTAGTAATATCTGATGCCATAGGGAAATTTATTTTTCCAAGACTACCTTCAATCCAAGCTTTATGAGAATGTTCACTATCACAGCTAACTGTTAAAAGTTCAGCACCTTCTTTTTTAAAGTCATCTACTTTTTTACTAAATCCTGTTATTTCTGTAGGACATACAAAAGTAAAGTCTAATGGGTAGAAAAACATAACTAACCATTTACCTTTATAATCCTCAAGACTAACCTTAGTAAATTCGCTTCCATCACCTTTTACTGCATTCATTTTAAATTCAGGTGCTTTTTTTCCAACTAATCTTTCCATTACAAATCCTCCTAAAAATTATAGTTTAATAATATTGTTACCTTTATAAACGTTTTTATCCTAAATAAAAATTGACTTCTTAAATTATAATTGTTATAGTATATATAGAACAAATATAATTTAAGAAGGATGAGATTATGAATATACTAATTGATTTTGAAAGTGAAGTTCCTATTTATATTCAGCTTAGAAATGAAATAGTAAAGGGAGTTGCTAAAGGAGAGATTGAAGAAGGGTATTCTCTTCCTTCAGTAAGAGCTTTAGCAGGAGATATAGGAATAAATATGCATACTGTTAATAAAGCATATAGCATATTAAAGTCAGAGGGTTATATAACCTTAGATAGAAGACATGGTGCTTTTATATCTATATCTAAATGTGAAAATGAAATGCAAAAATTTAAAGATGAATTTTTAAACACACTTTCTAGCTGTATAGCAAAGGGGATGAGTAAAGAAGAAATATACAATTTAATTAATGAGTCTTATAAAGATTTAAAAGGAGGGAAATAAAATATGCCTATGTATCCTTTAATAATATTAATGCCTTATATATTAATACTTTTTACATCTTTAAAAAATGTAAAATTTAATGATAAAACTTTATACTTTGGTGTTAGACTACCTTTGAATTTTGAGTTAACAAATGAGCTAAAGTTAGTTGAGAAAAAATATAAAAAAGAAACAGTAATATATTTAAGTATAGTTTTTTTAATATCAACTATTTTATACTATACAGTTCCAGAAGTGTTTTCAGTATCTGTTGGAATAGTTGCTATATTTGCTTTTTCAATAATAGGTTTTGTATGCTTTAAATTAGCAAACTCAAGGGTTTTAGCTATTAAAAAAAGAGACAAATGGTCTGGATATAGTAAAAATACTGTTATAGTTGATTTAGATTATAGAAATGATTTAAGAAAAGATAGTATATCAAGTAAAATATTTTTAATACCAATAATTATAACAATTGCTTCTTTTATTATTGGAATATACTCTTATAACAATATTAAAAATGATTTAGTCCCAGGAGTGTTTGGGAGCAATGGAGAGGTTTTAAAATATGTTACTAAAGGAAGTATAGTAAGTTTACTAGAATATATATCACCATTTTTTATTCAAGTAATTATTTTAGTTGCAATATTATTTAGTTATTTTATGATAATAAAAAGCAAGCAAATAATTAATGGTGGGGAAGTTGAAAGACTAAAAATTTATAATAGAAAAGTAAAAACAATGGGAGTGTATTATACTTGCTTAATTGCTACTTTAGAAAGTTTACTTTTTACAGGGATATTTTTAACATACAATATGGAAAATAACTTTATAATTTGGTTTACACTTTTAATAATGATAGTTTCAGTTGTTGTTTACACAATACATTATCAAAAAATTATAAAACAATATAAAATAGACTACAACCAAAAAGACGGGGAAGTAGTTAGTAGAGATGATGATGACAATTATGTTTGGGGAATGTTTTATAATAACCCTAAAGACCCATCAATATCTATTCCTAAAAGAGTTGGAACAGGATTTGATTTAAACTATGGAAATTTAAAGGTAAGAATATTTACTATAATTTTAGCTATATCAGTAACCTTAATAATGGCATTTACTGCATTTGTACTTCCTTTAGAATTAGAAAATAAAGTTCCTATTATAACTAAAGATAGTATAAAAATAACGGGAAGTTATGGAATAGAAATAAATAAAAAAGATATAGTAAGTGTTACACTTGAAAATCTTCCAAGTAATTTAATGAGAACAAATGGAGCAGCACTTGAAAAGCAGCTGCTTGGAAACTTTAAAGTAGACAGAACATATAAAGCTAAGCTATATGTATCAAATGCAAAGGAAAAAGTTATAAAAATACTTAAAAAAGACGGTTTAATAATATATATAAATCATTCATCAAATGAAAGTACAGAGAAATTATATAATACTTTAAAAAGTTTTTAGGGGGAGAATAATGAAAAAGTTTATTTTAGTATGCTTATTAGTTTTAATGAGTTTTAGCTTAATTTCCTGTACAAAAGATAAAAGTGAAAATTATGTAAAGGAAGAATTAAGTTTTGGGATTAAAGGTTATGAAGTAAAAGGGGAGCTTATAAAACCTAAAAATTCGAACAAGCCTAAAATAGCTGTAATAGTTGGAGGGTCAGGTCCTACAAATAGAGATGCAAGTATTAATGGTTTTCAGCCATATAAAGATATAGCAATTGGACTAGCTGAAAAGGGAATTGCAAGTTTTAGATATGACAAAAGAGCATTTTCTCATAAAGATAAAATGAATATGGAAATAGCACTAGAGACTACATCTAAAGAAGAATATTTAGATGATTATAATGAGGTTATAAATTATTTATCAAAACGTAGTGATATTGATTCAAATAATATATATACAATAGGTCATAGCCAAGGTGGATATTTTATACCTAAATTTGAAAAAACAAATAACAAGCCTAAAGCATATGTTTTTTTAGCTGCTCCATCATCAGGAATAGATGATGCATTAATAGAGCAAACAACAAAAATACTTCAAACCCCTAATTTGCCAGATGATCAAAAAAAGCAATATGAAGAAATTAAAAAACAAGCTGAAAAAGTAAAATCATTAAATAAATTATCTTCTAATGAACTAGTTGCAGGTATTAGTACTAAGTACTGGATGGAACTTAAAAATTATAATGTAGTAGAAGAAGTTAAAAAGATAAATAAGCCTATGCTATTTTTACAAGGAGAAGATGATTTTAATGTGCCTTTTGAAAGAGAGATTTTAAGGTATAAAAAGGCACTTAAAGAAAGAGAAGATGTTCAGTTTAAAACATATAAAGGTGTAAATCACATGTTTACTAAAGGAAAATCTACTACAGTAGAAAGTGAAGTAATAAATGATATTGCATTATTTATAAATAAATAAAAAGAAAGCTCATATGAGCTTTCTTTTTATTAGTTAGCAGGAACTACTGCTGAGCCGTATTTATTTTTAAGCCATGCTTTAGCATCATCTGAAGTTAATACGTTTACAAGTTCTTTAAGACTT
The DNA here is from genome assembly GCA_023389275.1 of Bacillota bacterium. Classification (GTDB taxonomy): domain Bacteria; phylum Bacillota; class Clostridia; order Clostridiales; family Caloramatoraceae; genus Clostridium_AB. Next base: position 19,138 of record JAEWEN010000012.1, on the reverse strand, counting down.
GCATCGTCTTTATTATCTTCTCTTGCAGCAACAATATTTACGTGTTTTTCTATGTCAGCAACTTCTTCAGCAAATAAAGTTGAATTTGTGTCAAGTTTAGCTTCAAGTGCATAGTTACCATTTATAATTGCAAGGTCTACTTCATCAAGTACTCTTGGAAGTGAAGCAGCTTCTACAGCTTTAACTTTTAAGTTTTTAGGATTTTTAACAATATCTTTTTCAGTTTGGTTAGCAGCATCTTTATCTTTAAGTTCTATAAGTCCTTGTTTTTGAAGTAGTTTTAGTGCACGAGTACCATTTGAGTTGTCACCTGGTATAGCAATAGTTGCACCATCTTTTATTTCAGAAACTGATTTAATTGTTTTTGAATAAGCAGCTAATGGTTCTGCATGAATGTTTCCAATTGAAACTAAGTTTTTATTATTTTTTTCATTAAAGTCGTCTAAGAAAGGTTTATGTTGAAAATAGTTAGCATCTAATTGCTTATCTGCTAAAGCTATGTTTAAAGTTGTATAGTCACTAAACTCTTTAACTTCAAGAGTTATTCCTTTTTCAGCAAGTTTTTCTTTTGCAAATCCATTTAAAAATTCAGCATGTGGAGCAGCTGTTGCACCTACAGTAATTTTTTTAGTATCTTGTTTTCCAGAAGTTTCAGAAGCCTTATCCCCTGAGCATCCTACAAGTAATCCCACTGTTAATAGTGATACAACTCCTAGTGATAATAGTTTTTTAATGTTCATGTTGATTCCCCCTTTTTTATCTTTTATCAAGTTTTCTAGCTAGAAAATTACCTATTTGTTGAACTATTTCAACTAATATTATAAGAATAATAATAGTTACCCAAACAGCTTTGGTATTGTATCTTTGATACCCTTCACGAATAGCATAATCTCCTATACCTTCTCCTCCTACAGCACCTGCCATAGCAGAGTAGCCTAGAATATTTATAATTGTTAAAGTTATACCAAGTACTAAAGAAGAAATAGCCTCAGGTAGCATAACTTTAAAAACTATCTGCATATTTGAAGCACCAGCAGCAAGTGATGCTTCTATAAGTCCAAAGCTTACTTCTTTAAGTGAGCTTTCTATAATTCTTGCAATAAATGGAGCAGCAGCTATTGATAAATAAACTACAGCAGCATTTGTTCCAATGCTTGTCCCTAAAACTAATTTTGAAACAGGGAAAAGTGCAATGATTAATATAATAAAAGGAACAGATCTAAATATATTTACTATAGTTCCTATAATAGTATTTACAGTTTTGTTTTCAAGTATATGACCTTTATCAGTGATAGTTAAAATAACTCCTAGTGGAAGTCCTATAATTAAAGAAAATATAGTTGAAAGTGAAACCATGTAAATAGTTTGAAGTAAAGGTTTTTGCATATCTTGAAGCATTACTAAAATTGAATCCATACTATATCACCTCAACTTTTAATTGTATTTCATTTAAATATTTTATTGCGTTAGATATTTTTTCATTTTCTCCAGATACCTTAATAATAAGGTTACCTAATTGTACTTCTTGAATAGTCTCTATATTTCCTGCAATAATGCTAACATCAAGGTTAAATGTTCTAGATAGTCTTGATACTATAGGTTCATTAGTTTGGTCTCCCTTAAAGAAAAGACGAAGAAGTTTTTCACCATTTTTAAGGTTTTTTGCTACCTCTAGTGGAGCATCTAAAACCATATCTTTTAAAAACTCTCTAGAAGTTTTAGTTTTAGGATTTGAGAAAATATCTATAACATTTCCTTCCTCAACAATAAGTCCTTTTTCAAGTACAGCAACTTTATTACAAAGTTTTTTAATAACATCCATTTCATGTGTTATAACAACTACTGTTATATTGTACTTTTTATTTATATCTTTTATTAATGATAAAATAGATTCTGTTGTTGTAGGATCAAGTGCAGATGTTGCTTCATCACAAAGAATAATCTCAGGATTATTAGCAAGGGCTCTTGCAATACCAACTCTTTGCTTTTGTCCCCCTGAAAGCTGTGCTGGATAAACATTTTTCTTATCTGATAAACCAACAACATCTAATAATTCATTTACCTTTTTATCTATTTCAGATTTACTTTTTTTAGATAACTTAAGAGGAAATGCTATGTTTTCATACACTGTTGAATTCATAAGTAAGTTAAAGTGTTGAAATATCATTCCAATTTTTTTTCTAGCTTCACGTAAATCTTTTTTTGATATTTTTGTAATATCTATGTATTTATCCTTTTTAAGAATATCATTTATTAGAATTTCACCTGTTGTTGGGGTTTCAAGTAAGTTTATACATCTAACAAGTGACGATTTACCTGCTCCACTTAAGCCTATAATTCCATAAATATCTCCCTTATTAATTGTAAGGTTTATATCTTTTAGTGCTTCTACATCTTGTCCATTAGACTTGTAAACCTTACTTAGGTTATTAATCTGTATCAAGTTATCAACTCCTTAAATTTAGCTTAAAAAAGTGTATAAAAAAACCTCTTATTTTAAATAAGAGGTAACATTTTCTATCCTCTCATCTTTCAGCGAAAAGCTGCTGGATTTAGCACCGTTGCATATAGCCGGTTGCCGGGTTTCATAGGGCCAGGTCCCTCAACCACTCTTAATAAGAGCCGAGTATTAATTTCTTAATGTAGATTATAATTCTCATACCATAGTATGTCAATACTTTAAGTTTGAAATAATAACAAAATTTAACCAAGTATAACCAAGCATATCACTAATTTGAAATAAGTCTCATATTATGATATGATACAAGGTGTTAAAAAATTATAAACAAATATAGGAGAGTATATATATGGGTAGGATGTTTGGAACAGATGGAGTAAGAGGAATTGCAAATACTGAACTAACAGCAGACTTAGCATATAAATTAGGAAGAGCAGGAGCTTTTGTATTATCAGAATCAAAGGACAAACCTACTATACTAGTTGGAAAAGACACTAGAATATCAGGGGATATGCTAGAGTCAGCATTGGTTGCTGGAATTTGCTCAGTTGGTGCTCGAGCTATATGTGTTGGGGTTGTACCTACACCTGCAATAGCTTATCTTACAAGAAAGTATAATGCAGATGCAGGAGTTGTTATATCAGCTTCACATAACCCGGTTGAATATAATGGAATAAAATTCTTTAACAAAGATGGATATAAACTTCATGATAGCGTAGAAGATAAAATAGAAGGTTTTATAAAAAATAATCTTGATGGAATACCTTTTCCAACAGGAGTTGAAATTGGAACTAAAGAATACAAGCACAAAGCAGTTGATGATTATTTAGACTATCTAAAAGAATCTATTAATGTAGATCTTTCAGGACTTAAAATTGCTATAGATTGTGCAGAGGGAGCTTCTTATTATGGTGCTCCTAAAATATTTAAAGACCTTGGAGCAGAGGTTTATGTAATACACAATAATCCAGATGGAACCAATATTAACAAAGACTGTGGTTCAACTCATATGGGCGAGCTTAGAAGCTTTACTAAAAGCATAGGTTGTGATATTGGTTTTGCACTTGATGGAGATGCAGATAGATGTTTAGCAGTTGATGAAAATGGTGAAGACATAACAGGAGATCATATAATAGCTATACTTTCAAAATCACTTAAAGATGAAGGTGAATTAAAAGAAAACACAGCTGTAGTTACTGTTATGAGTAATATGGGACTTGACATTGCAAGTGAAAAAGAAGGAATAAATCTTGTAAAAGCTAAGGTTGGAGATAGATACGTTTTAGAGGAAATGCTAAAAGGTGGATATAAAATAGGTGGAGAACAATCAGGACACGTTATTCTTTTAGATTATAATACAACTGGTGATGGAATTATGACTGCACTTTCAGTATCTAGAGTTTTAAAGAAAACAGGACTTAAAGCATCAGAACTTAGAAGTCAAATGACAGTGCTTCCACAGGTTTTAGTAAACGCAAAGGTTACAAATGACAAAAAAAATATTCATGAAACAGATGAAGATGTAAAACTTGCTATACAAAAAGCAGAAAAAGAACTACATGGTAAAGGTAGAGTTTTAATAAGAGCTTCAGGTACTGAACCTTTAGTTCGTGTAATGCTTGAAGGTGAAGATTTAGATAGAATAGATGTTATTGCTAAAGAAATTGCAGATCTTATAGAAAATAAAGCGAAATAGTTTTTTAGGCTACTAATATTATAATGTTAGTAGCCTTTTTTATATTAAAGAATTTTTAAAATATAATTTGGAAAAGATATATTATACAAAAGATAAGAACTGGAGGTTTTTTTATGAGTAAAATAGCTATTATAGGATGTGGCTTTGTAGGTTCTACTATAGGATATACACTAGCATGTAGTGGAATTACAAGAGAAATCGTTTTAATTGACTTAGACAAAGATAAAGCAGAGGGAGACGCTTTAGATATTGCACATGGAGTGCCACTTATAAAACCTGTTGAAATTTATTCTGGAGGCATTGAGGATGTAAAAGATGCAAGTATAATAGTTATAACAGCTGGTATAAACAGGACTCCTGAAAAAACAAGACTTGAGCTTGTAAAAGATAATGTTGAAATATATAAAAATCTTATACCAAAATTAGTTAAGGTAAATAGTGATGCTATATATTTAATTGTAAGTAACCCTGTTGATATATTAACATATGTAACTCAAAAAATATCAGGACTTCCTAAAGAAAAGGTAATAGGGTCTGGAACAGTTTTAGATAGCTCAAGATTTAGATATCTTTTAAGTAAAGAAGTAGAAGTAGACCCTAGAAATATACATGGTTATATAATAGGAGAACATGGGGATTCAGAGATTGCAACATGGAGTAAAACCACTGTTTCAGGAATGCTTATAGATGATTATTGTAAAACTATAGGATTTAATTTAACAAATGAGATTAAATCAAAAATAGAAGATAATGTTAGAAAATCAGGATTTGAAGTTATCAATAAAAAAGGTGCTACATACTATGCTATAGCTCTTGCTGTTATAAGAGTTATAGAATGTATTATAAGAGATGAAAAAAGTATACTTACAGTATCTTCTATAATAAATGGTGAATACGGTGTAGAAAATGTTGCACTAAGCCTTCCTAGTATTGTTTCAAAAGATGGAGTTGCTAAAACCCTTGAATTAAATTTAAATGATGATGAAATAAGAGGGTTTAGAGAATCTGCAAATATTATTAAAAAAATCATAAAAGAAGTAGGATTTTAAAATAGGTTAGTAACAAAAATTTAAATCTAGAATAGTATATAATAAAGATTTAAATAAGGGTGATATTTTTAAATGGTTATTGGAATAGATATGGGACATACACTAAATCCAGGAAACTATGGTGCTATTGGAATTAAAAATGAATCAGAGGAAACTAGAAAAGTTGGAGAAAAGCTTATTGAGTACTTAGAATGTATGGGAAATAAAGTAATAAATGTAACTCAAGATTATTCAGAAACCGCATCTGAAAGTCTTAGAAAAAGAGTTGAACTTGCTAATGCCCAGCCCTTAGACTTATTTGTATCTATACATTTTAACTCTTTTGATGGTGAAAGAAATGGAAGTGAGATTTACACATATGGTGGGAAAAGACTTCCAGCTGCTATTAGAGTACTTAATAATCTTGGAAAACTTGGATTTAAGGAAAATGGTATTTTTGACGGAAGCAGACTTTATGTTCTAAGAAGAACAAAAGCACCTGCTATGCTTGTTGAAATAGCTTATATAGACAACGAAAATGATATGGCTATGTATAATCCACAAGCTGTAGCAGTAGCAATTGCTGAAGGAATTACAAATCAAAAAGTTCCAGAAAGCTGTTTAAATCGTAGATATAGCGATGGTTACAAGGTTTCAACATCATCTCTTAGCTATGAAAGTGCTAAAGACCTAGCTTTAAGATTAAAATCAGAAGGATATACTGTTTCAATGGAAATTTCAAAATAAATTTATCACTTAAGATAAAAGGTTAACCTTTTTTTATATATAAAGAGGCACCAACCCAAGTGGGTGGTGACCTCTTTTTATTTGTTTAATTTCTACAAATATTATGGATGGTTATATTTTAAAATATTATATTTAAAGTGTATTTTAAGAAAAATATTGACTTAATTATATTTTTGTATTAGCATAAAATCATAAAATTCATATTTTTTAATAGATATATTGGTTTATATGAGTTTATAAGTGAATGTTTGAATGAAAATTTTTTAATAATATACGTATATTATTAAAAAATATGTCAATGTAGAATATATACAAAAAAGGAGGGTGGTTATGAAGGTTTCAATTGTTATGGGGTCAAAATCAGATTATCCAGTTTTAGAAGAAGGTATTGATATTCTAAAAAAATTTGGAGTAGAAGTCGAAGTGAGAATTTTATCTGCACATAGAACGCCAAAAGAATTAATGAAATTCCTAGAGGAAATAGAAAATAACACGGATGTAATTATAGGAGCGGCAGGAAAGGCTGCACATCTTCCAGGTGTTATAGCATCACATACGTTAATTCCAGTTATAGGTCTACCTATTAAATCTTCAACCTTAGATGGCATGGATTCCCTTTTATCAATTGTTCAAATGCCAAAGGGAATACCAGTTGCAACAGTTACAATTAATTCAAGTCTTAATGCAAGTATAATGGCAATTCAATTTATGAGTATAAAATATCCAGATCTTAAAGAAAAACTAAAAGTTTACAGGAAAGAAATGACGGAAAAAGTATTAAATGATGATAAGGAAATAAATAATTAATTGTTAGGAGAAATAAAAAATGGAAATGTTATATGAAGGAAAGGCAAAGCAAATTTTTAAAACAGAAAAAGAAAATGAATATTTAGTTTACTATAAAGATGAGGCTACAGCATTTAATGGAGAAAAAAAAGATGTTATAAATAGTAAAGGTATACTTAATAATCAAATTTCTTCATTGTTGTTTGAATATCTTGAAAAAAATAAAGTAAAAACACATTTTATAAAAAAGGTTTCAGATAGAGAAATGATAGTTGAAAAATTAGAAATAGTTCCATTAGAAGTTATAGTAAGAAATGTATCAGCAGGTTCTATGTCTAAAAGGTATGGCATTAAAGAAGGTATAGTATTTGATGAGCCAGTAGTTGAATTTTCCTATAAAAATGATGATTTAGGAGATCCACTAATAAATGATGATCACTGCGTTGCATTAAAACTTACTACAAAAGAAGAAATAAATTATTTAAAATCAGAAGCTTTAAAGGTAAATAATTTTATGAAAGAGTTTTTTAACAAAATAAACTTAAGACTTATAGATTTTAAATTAGAATTTGGAAAAACACCTTTAGGAGAAATTATTTTGGCAGATGAGATTTCACCTGACACATGTAGACTTTGGGATAAAACAACAGGTGAAAAGCTTGACAAAGATAGATTTAGAAGAAATCTTGGAAATGTAATTGAAGGATATAAAGAAGTTCTAAATAGAATGATTTAGGGGGATATATACATGTGTGGAATATTAGGAATTTACTCTAATAAAAATATAGGAAAATCCTTATATTATGGATTACATTCTCTTCAGCATAGAGGACAAGAAAGTTGTGGCATAGCAGTTATTGATGGAAAAAATATGAACTGTATAAAAGGTATGGGACTTGTTACAGAGGTTTTTACAGAAAAAACAATAAAAAGTCTAAATGGAAATGTAGGTGTAGCACATGTTAGATACTCAACAACAGGGGAAAATAGTAAAGCAAATTGTCAGCCTCTTTCGGGAACATGTAGAGGAAAAAATATAGCCCTTGTGCACAATGGAAATCTAGTTAATGCAGACTATCTTAGAAGGACACTAGAAGAAGAAGGATATATGTTCCAAACAACATCAGATACAGAAATTATACTTTATATTTTAGCTAAATATTATAGAAATAGTTTAGTAGAGGCTGTAAAGCTTACTATGGACTATATAAAAGGTGCATACTCTTTAGTAATAATGAGTGAAGATGAACTAGTTGCAGTAAGAGATTCACATGGATTTAGACCATTAATGCTCGGGAGAAAAGATGATGAATATATAATAGCATCAGAAAGTAGTGCTATAGATATTATAGGCGGACAAGTTATAAGAGATATAGAGCCTGGCGAAATAATAAGAATAAAAAATGGAGAATTAATAGTAGATGAATACAACAAAATATACAAAGAGAAAAAATCTATGTGTATATTTGAATATGTTTATTTTTCAAGAAATGATGCTGAAATGGATGGGATTAGTACATATAACTTTAGAGTGAATAGTGGGAAAATTCTTGCAAAGAAAGATAATGTAAATGCTGATATAGTGATTCCTGTTCCAGACTCAGGGTGGGCAGGAGCTATTGGATATTCAAGTGAAAGTGGTATTCCTTTAATGGAAGGCCTTGTTAAAAATAGATATATTGGCAGAACATTTATAAAGCCAACACAAGAAGAAAGAGAAATAGCAGTTAAGTTGAAATTAAATCCACTTTCATCAGTTGTAAAAGATAAATCAATAGTCTTAATAGATGACTCTATTGTTCGTGGAACAACTTCTAAACAAATTATAGATTCTTTAAGAAAAGCAGGAGCAAAAGAGATTCATATGAGAATAACGTCATCTCCTGTTGCATATCCTTGTTATTTTGGAATAGATACTCCAAGGAGAAGTAAGCTTATAGCTGCAAATAATACTGTAGATGAAATAAATAATGCTATAGGATCTACTACTTTGAAATTTTTAGATGAAAAAGGAATGCTTGAAGCAACAGGGCATGAGGATGTATTTTGCCTTGCGTGTTTTAATGGAAATTATCCAATAAGTCCTATGAAAAAGGAGGAGCAATAATGATAAGTTATAAGGATTCTGGTGTTAACATAGATGAAGGAAATAAGGCAGTTGATTATATAAAAGATAAAGTAAAATCTACTTATAATGAAAATGTAATTGGAGACCTAGGTGGTTTTTCAGGTTTATTTTCTCTTAAAGATTTTAAAGATATGGAGGAACCAATTTTATTATCGTCAACTGATGGTGTTGGCACAAAACTTAAAATAGCTCAATTAATGGATAAGCATGATACAGTTGGAATAGATTTAGTTGCCATGTGTGTAAATGATCTTATATGCCAAGGAGCAAAGCCATTATTTTTCCTAGATTATATTGCGGCGGGAAAAGTAGAAGCAGAGAAAATAGCTAAATTAGTAGACGGAATATCTAAGGGATGTAAAATATCAAACTCTGCTTTAGTTGGAGGAGAAACAGCAGAAATGCCTGGTATGTATAATGAAGATGAATATGATTTAGCTGGATTTGCTGTTGGAATATGTGATAGGAAGAATGTTATATCAGGAAAAGATATTAAAAAGGGAGATGTTTTAATAGGTGTAGCATCTAGTGGAATACACTCAAATGGCTACTCTTTAATTAGGAAAATATTTCTAGATAACTTAAAGTGGGATTTAAATAAGTATATAAAAGAAATTGATATGACACTTGGAGAAGCTCTTTTAAAACCTACAAAAATATATGTAAATCTTATAATGGATTTAATTGAAAACTACAACATTAAAGGAATAGCACATATTACAGGTGGAGGAGTCATTGAAAATATAGTTAGGGTTTTGCCTAATGGGTTAGGTATTAAAATAAATAAAAATTCATGGGAAAGAAATGGAATATTTAGTATAATAGAGAGACTAAATGTTGTAGAAGAAAAAGAGCTTTATAGAAGTTTTAATATGGGAATAGGACTTGTTTTAATAGTTAATAAAGTAGATGCAGAAAGTATTTTAGAAAGTGTTAAAAAAACAGATGAAGCTTATATTATAGGTGAGGTTGTAGATAAAGAAGGGGTAGAGCTATGTTAAATATAGCTGTGCTTATATCAGGATCAGGCAGTAATCTTCAAAGCATAATAGATAAAGTAGAAGAAGGATATATAAACGCAAATATTAAGGTTGTTATATCAAATAAAAAAGATGCTTATGGATTAGAAAGAGCAAAAAAATATAATATAAAATCTTTCTATGAAACCGATGAAGAAAAAATAATTAATATTTTAAAAGAAGAAAAAGTTGATTTTATTGTACTTGCTGGATTTTTGAAGATTTTATCTAAAAAATTTATTTCAGCTTATGAAAATAAAATAATAAACATACATCCTTCTTTAATACCTTCATTTTGTGGCAAAGGATATTATGGACAAACTGTTCATGCTTCAGTTTTAGAATATGGAGTAAAATTTACAGGAGCAACAGTACATTTTGTAAATGAAAATGCAGATACAGGACCTATAATATTTCAGGATATAGTTAAGATAGAGGAAAACGATACAGTAGAAACTCTATCTAAAAAGGTACTTGAAAAGGAGCATATGTTACTTCCTAAAGCAATAAAATTTTACACAGAAGGAAAGTTAGTCATAAGTGGAAGGAAGGTTTTTATAAATGAGTAAAGCGCTAATAAGTGTTACAGATAAAAGTGGAGTTGTAGAGTTTGCAAAAAAATTAGATTCGCTTGGATATGAAGTTGTTTCAACAGGGAATACATATAAATTAATATCGGAATCTGGAATAAAAGCAACATATATAGATGAGGTAACTAAGTTTCCAGAAATGTTAGATGGGAGAGTAAAGACTTTAAATCCATATATACATGGAGGAATTCTTTATAAAAGAGATGATGAAAAACATATAGAAACAGTAAAAAAATATAATATAGATGCAATAGACATAGTGGTTGTTAATCTTTATGATTTTGAAGGTTCTTTAAAGGCTAATAAATTACATAATGAAATTATAGAAAATATAGATATTGGAGGACCAACTTTAATAAGATCAGCGGCTAAAAATTATAAAGATGTGCTTATTGTAGTGGACCCTAAGGATTATGATGATGTAATAGAAAAATTAAGTTGCAACAAAGTTGATATGGATTATAGAGAAAAATTAGCTTATAAAGCATTTTCTACAACTGGAAGATATGATTCATTAATATCAAATTACTTTATGGAAAAAGTAGGAGAAGAATCCCCTGATTTTTTAAATATTTCATTTGAAAAGGAAAGTGATTTAAGATATGGAGAAAATCCACATCAAAAGGCTTCACTATATAAGGAAAGTTATTTACATTCTTCACAATTAGACTATACTCAGCTTCATGGAAAAGAACTTTCATTTAATAATATAAATGATTTATCAAGTACTGTTGATATGTTAAATGAATTTGATGAAATTATAGCTATTGCAGTAAAACATACAAATCCATGTGGAGCAGCAATTGGTAAAACTGCTTATGAGGCTTTTAAAAAGTGTTATGAAGCAGATAGAACATCTATATTTGGAGGAATTGTTGGTATAAATACTACAATTGATAAGAAAACTGCTAGTCTTTTAAATGAGATATTCTTAGAGATAGTAATAGCTCCTGATTTTACAGAGGAAGCTTTAGAAGTTTTAAAATCAAAAAAGAATATTAGATTATTAAAGTTAAATAAAAAGACTTCTTCTAAAAAAGAATATGACTTTAAATATTTAAATGGAAAGCTTTTAGTACAGGATAAAAATACTTCTGATATAGGAGAAATAAATGTGGTTACAAATAAAAATCCTTCTAAAAATCAAATAGAAGACATGAAATTTGGTATGAAGATAGTAAAACATATGAAATCAAATGCAATAGCTATTATTAAGGATAAGGTAACACTAGCATTAGGGCCTGGTCAAACATCAAGAGTATGGGCTTTGAAAAATGCTCTTGAGAACAATGATAAAGATTTTAATGGTGCAACACTTGCATCAGATGCATTTTTTCCATTTGCAGATTGTGTAGAACTTAGCAGTAGCTATGGAATAGATTCTATAATTCAGCCAGGAGGGTCTTTAAATGACAAAGATTCTATAGAAAAGTGTAATGAGAAAAATGTAACTATGGTATTTACAGGAGTAAGAAATTTTAAGCATTAGGTGATGGATTATGAAAGTTTTGATTGTAGGTAGCGGTGGTCGTGAACATTCAATAATTAAAAAGTTAAAACAAGATGGTGTAGAGGAAATTTACTGTGCACCTGGAAATGCTGGAACTTTAGAAATTGCACAAAACTTAAACATAAAAGATGATGATATAGATAGTCTTTTAGAGTTTGCTAAAAATGAAAATATAGATTTAACTATTGTAGGACCAGAAGTTCCATTAGTTAAAGGAATTACTGATAGATTTGAGGAGGAGGGTTTGAAAATTTTTGGACCTAATAAAGCTTCCTCAAAACTTGAGGGAAGTAAAGCATATTCTAAGGAATTTATGATTAAGTATAATATTCCAACTGCAAAATATAGTGAATATAATAATTTTGATTTAGCATTTGAAAATGTAGATAAATATGATTTTCCAGTTGTTATAAAGGCAGATGGATTAGCTGCTGGAAAAGGAGTTATTATAGCAGAAAATAAACAAGAAGCAGAGTCTGCGCTTAGGGATATAATGATAGAGAAAAAATTTTCATCATCTGGAAATAAAGTTATTATAGAAGAGTTTTTAGAAGGAATAGAAACATCAATACTTGCCTTTGTAGATGAAAATATAATATGTCCTATGGTAAGTGCAAAGGATCATAAAAAGATTTTTGATAATGAAAAAGGACCTAATACAGGAGGAATGGGAAGCTTCTCACCAAGTAATATTTATACAAAAGAATTAGAAGATGAAATAAGAGAAACTATATTAAAACCTTCGCTTAAAGGATTACAAGCTGAGGAATTAAAATTTAAAGGTGTACTTTTTATAGGACTTATGATAACAAAAGAAGGTGCTAAAGTTCTAGAGTACAATGTAAGATTTGGTGATCCTGAAACACAAGTTGTTTTAAGTAGACTAGAAACTTCATTAGTAGAAATAATAGAAGCGATTTTACAAAATAAATTAAATAGTGTAGATATAAAGTGGTCAGATGATGCAGCTGTTTGTGTTGTTATGTCATCAAAAGGTTATCCTGAAAATTATGAAAAAGGAAAGGAAATAACTATAGGGGATTTAGATAGTGATATATCTATAATTCATAGTGGAACAAAAATAGAAAATAGCAAGCTTTTAACTAATGGTGGACGTGTAATATCTGTTGTAGCTAAGGGTAAGAATCTTAAAGAAGCTACAGAAAAAGCCTATAGAAATATTGAAAGAATAAAATTTGAAGGAGCTCACTTTAGAAAAGATATAGGAGTTATGTAAAGGAAGGTAAGTTATGTTATGTTAAAAAGATTATTTGTAACTAAGAAAAAGGGATTTGATGTAGAAGCAGAAAATCTTTTAAAGGATTTAAAAGAGAATCTTAACATAAAAAATCTTGAAAGTTTAAAGATATACAATAGATATGACATAGAAGGAATAGACGATTATCTTTATGAAAAAGCTGTAAAAGTAATCTTAAGTGAAACAAATATTGATAATATTATTCATGAAAGTATATATATAGAAAATAATAAAAGTGTATTTGGAATTGAATATTTACCTGGACAATATGATCAAAGAGCTGATTTTGCAGCTCAAGGTATACAAATAATAAATGAAGGGATAAAGCCAGAAGTTAGATGTTGCAAGGTATATGTTTTAGGAAATAACATTTCAAGTGAAGAAGTTGAAAGAATAAAAAAGTATATACTAAATCCAGTAGATTCTAGAGAAGCTAGTCTTGAAAAGCCAAGTACATTAAAAGTGGAAATAGAAGAGCCCAATACTGTTGAAACTATAGAAAGCTTTATAAACTTTTCAGAGGAGGAAATAGAGAACTTTTTAAAAGCTTTTTCAATGGCTATGAGCCTTGATGATTTAAAGTTTGTACAAAGCTATTTTAAAAATCTTAAAAGAAATCCAACTATTACAGAAATAAAAGTACTTGATACATATTGGTCTGATCACTGTAGACATACTACTTTTATGACAAAAATAGAAAATATAGAAATAGAAAAAAGTGAATATAGTGATTTAATAGAAGACGCATATAATGAATATTTAAAATCAAGAGAATATGTTTATTCTAATCAAAAGAAAGATATATGTTTAATGGATATAGCAACTGTTGCTATGAAAGAACTTAGAAAAAAAGGGCTACTTGATGATTTAGACGTAAGTGAAGAAATAAACGCTTGTAGTATAAATATATATGTTAATGTAAATGGAAAAATAGAAAAGTATCTTTTAATGTTTAAAAATGAAACACATAATCATCCAACTGAAATAGAGCCATTTGGAGGAGCAGCTACTTGTTTAGGTGGTGCTATTCGTGACCCTCTTTCAGGAAGAAGCTATGTATATCAAGCAATGAGGGTAACAGGAAGTGCTGATCCAAGGGTAGATATAAAAGATACAATAGATGGTAAGCTTCCACAAAGAAAAATAACACTTGAAGCAGCTAAAGGGTACAGTTCATATGGAAACCAAATAGGACTTGCAACTGGTGGAGTTTATGAAGTATATGATAAAGATTTTATTGCAAAAAGAATGGAAGTTGGAGCTGTAATTGCAGCTGCACCTAAGGAAAATGTTATAAGAGAAACTCCAGTTGAAGGTGATGCAATAATTCTTCTAGGGGGAAGAACTGGAAGAGATGGTATTGGAGGAGCTATAGGTTCATCTAAAGAGCATAGTGAAGAATCAATAGAAAAGTGTTCGGCAGAAGTTCAAAAGGGTGATGCACCTCAAGAAAGAAAAATACAAAGATTATTTAGAAATAAAACTGCTAGTCAAATGATAAAAAGATGTAATGACTTTGGAGCAGGTGGAGTTTGTGTTGCTATAGGTGAAATTAGTGAATCACTTGATATAAATCTTGATAATATACCTAAAAAATATGAGGGGCTAGATGGAACAGAACTTGCTATTAGTGAATCACAGGAAAGAATGGCGGTTGTAATATCAAAAGAAAATATTGATAACTTTATAGCTCTTTGTAATGAAGAGAACTTAGAAGCGAGTCATGTTGCTACTGTTAAAAAGCACGGAAAAGTCAGAATGTTCTGGAAAGGAAAGGTTATTGTAGATATAGAAAGAGACTTTTTAAATACTAATGGTATAAAGCAAAAAACAAATATATTAGTAGAAAAGCCAAGTATTGAAAGTTACTTTAAAGAAGAAAAAATACAAAATATAAAAAATAAGTGGATAGATACACTAAAAGATATTAATGTTGCATCTCAAAAAGGTTTAGTAGAAAGATTTGACTCTTCCATAGGAGCAGGAACTGTTATTATGCCTTTTGGAGGAATACATCAATTAACTCCAACACAAGGAATGGTGGCTAAAATACCTGTTTTAAATGGAGAGACAAACACTTCCTCTATTATGACATATGGATACAACCCTTTAATTGGAAAATGGAGTCCGTTTCATGGAGCATACTATGCTGTTATAGAATCTATTTGTAAAATTGTAGCTATAGGTGGAGATTATAAGAAGGTAAGGTTAACTCTTCAGGAATATTTCGAAAAGTTAGGTAAAAACCAAGCAAAATGGGGAAAACCATTTAGTGCATTACTTGGAGCTTTTTATGCTCAAAAAAAATTAAACATACCAGCTATAGGAGGTAAAGATAGTATGAGTGGAACATTTAAAAGTATAAATGTCCCTCCAACTTTAATATCTTTTGCTGTAGCATCAGATTACGTTGAAAATATTATATCACCAGAATTTAAATCTATAGGCTCAAAGGTAGTATTATTAAAAACATCAAAAGATGAAAAAGAAATGCTAGATTTAGATGAACTTACTAAAAACTTTGAAAAGATAAATTCTTTAATAAAAGATAAAAAAATTGTTTCAGCATATGCAGTAGGTTTCGGAGGAGTATGTGAAGCCATAAGTAAAATGGCTTTTGGTAACAAAATAGGAGTAGATATAAAAAATACTGAAAGTTTATTTAAAAAATTATATGGTAGTTTTGTTTTAGAGTTAAATTGTACGGAAGATGAACTAAGTGGATATAATATAGAGGTGCTTGGTACAACAATAGAAAATAGTATAAAAGTAAATGGTGAGATTTTAGATTTAAATGAAATTATAAATATATGGTCAAGTTCACTAGAAGGAGTATTTAAAACAAAAGCTTCTGAAATAAAAGATTCTATAGAAAACGTAAGATTTGAAAATAATAATTTTAAGGTTTCATCTACAAAAATAGCAAAACCAAATGTATTTATATCAGCATTTCCTGGGACGAACTGTGAATATGATTGTTATAATTCATTTGAAAAGGCAGGTGCTAATGCAAATATTGGTATATTTAAAAATCTTACTTCAAATCATATAAAAGAAAGTATAGATTACTTTGCTAATGAAATTTCAAAGTCTCAAATACTTATGATACCAGGTGGATTTAGTGCAGGTGATGAGCCAGATGGGTCTGCAAAGTTTATAGCTACAATATTTAGAAATTCTAAAATTAAAGAGGCTATAAATACATTACTTCATAAAAATGATGGATTAATTCTTGGAATATGTAATGGATTCCAGGCTCTTATTAAGCTTGGATTATTGCCATATGGAGAGATAAGAGATTTAGATGTAAATGCACCAACTTTAACTTACAATAAAATAGGACGTCATATGTCTAAAATGGTAACAACAAAGGTTACATCAAACTTATCTCCATGGCTTTATGAAACCAATGTAGGTGATCTACATTCAGTTGCTATATCACACGGAGAGGGTAGATTTGTGGCAAATGAAGAAACATTAAAAACTTTAATAGAAAATGGACAGATATCTACTCAATATGTAGATCTAAATGGAGATGCTACTTATGATATAAATTACAATCCAAATGGATCTATTTATGCTATAGAAGGAATATGTAGTCCTGATGGAAAAATATTTGGTAAAATGGGTCATAGTGAAAGATATACAAAAGGCACATTTAAGAATATTTATGGAAATAAAAATCAAAAATTATTTGAGTCTGGAGTTAAATATTTTAAATAAAAATAAGTGTCCTAATTAGGGCACTTATTTTCATTTAAGTAACACTTTGATGGGAATTTTTGTATAATGATATAAAGTAAAGACTTATTTTAAATTTTGTTATATAATATAGGCTATAACTGATTTTAAACCTAAAATTTAAATTAGGGAGGATAGGAAAATTTAAGCGCCAGGACTTTATTAAAAGTTGACGAGGTCAGAGCTTATCGAATAATCGGCGGATACTCTGCGTCTAACCAGCGTTAAAAGCCTTACAAAACCTTAAAGAAATTTAAGGAACAAAAAGGTGTGGTTTTTTTGGGTTTTATCAGGGTTTAATATGAAGGGAGAACACAATAATATGTGCGGAATTGTTGGATATATTGGAAGCAAGCAAGCTTCACCACTTTTAATAGAAGGACTTTCAAAACTTGAGTATAGAGGTTATGATTCAGCAGGAGTTGCTATTATAGAAAATGACGCTATACAAATTGAAAAAACAAAGGGAAGACTTAAAAACCTAGAAGAAATACTTCAAAAATCTCCTATAAAAGGTGGAGTAGGAATTGGACATACTAGATGGGCAACACATGGAGAGCCATCTGACACTAACTCACATCCTCATTTTAATAGTGATAAAACAATTGCAGTTGTTCATAATGGAATAATTGAAAACTATATTTACCTTAAAAAATGGTTAAAAAGCCTTGGATACAACTTTGTAACAGAAACAGATACAGAGGTTGTAGCACACCTTGTAGACCATTTCTATAAAGGAGATATAGTAAAAGCTGTTGCAGAGGCAGTTGAAAAACTAGAAGGGTCATATGCACTAGGAGTCATTACAAGTAATGAACCTGAAAAAATGGTTGCTATAAGAAAAGATAGCCCACTTATAGTAGGACTTTCAGATGAAGGAAACTTTATAGCATCTGATATACCAGCTATACTTTCAGAAACTAGAAAAGTATATCTTCTTGAAGATAAAGAATTAGTTATTTTAACTAAAGATGATGTTAAAATAACTACACTTGAAGGAATGCCTGTTGAAAAAGAAATCTTCAACGTAACTTGGGATGCTGAAGCTGCTGAAAAAGGTGGATATGAGCACTTTATGATAAAAGAAATCCACGAACAGCCAAAAGCTATAAAAGACACTATGACTTCAAGAATAGTTGAAGGATCAGATGATATAAAACTTGATGATATAAAACTTACAAAAGAAGACCTTAAAAATATAGATAAAATATTTATAGTAGCATGTGGAACAGCTTACCATGCAGGTATGGTTGGAAAGTATGTTATAGAAAAACTAGCTAGAATACCAGTTGAAGTTGATATAGCTTCAGAGTTTAGATATAGAAATCCAATAATAAATGAAAGAACTCTTATGATAGTGGTTAGCCAATCAGGGGAAACTGCTGACACTTTAGCTGCACTTCGTGAAGCTAAAAAACATGGAGCAAGAGTTATTGCAGTAACAAACGTTGTTGGAAGTTCAGTAGCTAGAGAAGCTGATGATATATTATATACTTGGGCAGGACCTGAAATCGCTGTTGCTTCAACAAAAGCATACACAACTCAATTAATTGCTATGTATATAATAGGACTTTATCTTGCAAGACTTAACGACAAAATGTCAGTTGAAGAATATAGAGTAATAAGAGATGAAATGCTTGCTCTTCCAGAAAAAGTAGAAACTCTTTTAAATAACAAAGAACCTCTTCAAAAGTTTGCAAATGCAAACAAAGGAAATGAGGATATGTTCTACTTAGGACGTGGACTTGATAATGCTGTTGCTCTTGAGGGAGCATTAAAACTTAAAGAAATATCATATATTCATGCAGAAGCTTATGCTGCAGGAGAGTTAAAACATGGACCTATTGCTTTAATAGATGATGGTATTCCAGTTATTGCTCTTGCAACACAAGAAGAGTTATTTGATAAAATGGTAAGTAATATAAGAGAAGTAGTAACAAGAGGAGCTAAAGTACTTTCTATTGCAATTGAAGGAAACGAAGAAATAGAAACAGTATCAGATTCAGTAGAATATATACCAAAAGTAATAAGCCTTCTTGCACCAGTGCTTTCAGTAGTACCACTACAACTTTTATCATACTATGTATCAATAGCTAGAGGATGCGATGTTGATAAACCAAGAAACCTTGCAAAATCAGTAACAGTTGAATAGTTAAAATATAAAGAGAGAAAATAAG